>CAKOKF010000050.1 GCA_934090775.1 uncultured Bacilli bacterium | reverse complement strand
ATTCAAATTATACTATAAAAATAATTTTCTTACAATTCATTTTAATAATTTTATAAATGACAAATATTTTTCAAGTGGTGCTTTTTAATATATATTAAAAATTAGTAATTGGTATGATTATGAGTATTTAAAATATTGTAATATTTTTTGAAAAAAATTTATTGACTTTTACTTAAGAAATGGTAGAATAAGAAGCCCTAGAAAAAGTTTACTACTAGTGGTTTTTATGTAGAAATAGTTTAGGGTATTTAGTGATAATTATATGTTATTTAAATATATTGGTTAGAAATATAAATAAAACAAAGAAAGGAAGATTAGAATGGAGTATAAAATACCTAAAAGTACAATAAGGGGTTTTATTGATGTTTTAAAGGATATGAAACTCAATTTAGCAAAGTTAGAGAAAATTACAGAAAAAGAATTACAAGATATAAAAGTGGGCTATTTAGCTAAAAAGGCTGACGATAATACTAATTACAAAAAAAAGTTTGAAGAATGCTCATTGGTAATTGATATAATTGGAAAATTAGATAATTCTGTTAATAAATTAATTGATAATTATGGCAAAGAAGATTTTTTGGAATATGTGCCTTTTTTTGATGTAATAGTAGCTTCCATATCCGCAGAAAATGAATTTTTTATAATGATAATATTAGATATCATAAAAAATAATGCCAAATTGTTAGGCGATGAATTTAATAAAAAATTAGAAATTAACTTAGCATGTCTTTTGGATGGTTATCAGATTAAAGGTAATACTTTAGAAGAAAAGGAAAAAAATACTAAGGCTTTTTTGGAAATTTATGCTGAGTATTTAAATAATGGTTATACTGTTATTAGCTTTTTAAATAATAATCAGATGGCTTTTAAAGATAAACAAAAACAAGTTGATTTTATGCAAACTAGTTTAGAAAAGTTACCAGTAGTTTATGAATTATATGCTAAGAAAGAAAAAACTAAAATAGAGTTTGTTAGTAGTTTGACACCAGTTTATACAGAAATGAATGAAGTTAAATACTATATTGATGGTGGTAAAGTCCTACATTTGTGTGATCCTAAAGAGTTTAACGAGCTATTAATAAAAAATGGATATAACGATAAAGCAAGATACAGTATGCTAAGACAAATGAATAAAGAAATAGGTTTGCGACTAAAAGAAGACGGTTATAGCTTAATAGATAACATTTTAAAGAAAATAGATGAGCACTACAGTTTGATGTGGAATTATGTAAGTAACAATAGTAAATATTTTGAATATGATATTTTAAAAGATTTTTATGAATATTATTATATGATTCCTGGAATTGATTTAGGTTATGGTTGTACTAAAGAGGATATCTTAGAAATGATGGCTATGGAATTAGAAAGTGTCTACGAACGAATGGGTGGACCTAAAATTACAGAAAGTCCTGAAATAAAAATATCAGATGATATCAAAAGAAAGAAGAAATTATAGAATGAAAACAAAATATGTAATACCAACCTCAGCAATTGAAGACTTTAGGGCAGGTATTGATATAGCGATTAATGCTTTTAAGATAATAAAAAAAGATCTTTTACTAAGAAATGATAATGATATTACTTCATCAAACCAGTTTTTTGATCTCTTATCAGGAACTGACGACTTAGTACTTACAGCAAGAAATGTTAAAATTATGGCTTTAAGTGTTATCGATAATTTTATTAAAATTTTAGAAGAATTAAAGAAAAATGTTAAGAATATAAATACTAGAAAGCTTGAATGTCCTAAATTATTTTTCTTATTGGGTTTTATGGAATTAAAGAATCCTCTTAGTAATGCAATTGTTTTAAAAATTATGAAAGATACTATTAATGGTGGATGTTTAACTAAAGTAGAAAAGCTAGAGGAATTAGATATATTTAAAGAATCTTTAGGTTTACAAAAATTGTTGTGTGGTTTGTTAGATGGTTATTTTATTCAAGATAATGAAGGTATAATTATCAATGCTTATTTAGGATTTTTAAATAGTGCTAGTTATGTTAGTAAAATTACGGTTAATGGTTTAATTACTAATCCAACTGTTAAAGACGGAATGCAAATTCTAGTAAATAGAGTTGGTTTAGAAAACATTGACAGTTGGAATGATTTTACTAGTAATTATCAAGATAAGTATAAAGCGGAATTAACAAAGATAATTGCTCCTCCAAAGGAATATAAAAAAGGGACTACCAAGATGTATACCGAAATAAATGAGTTAGAATATTACATTAAAGTGGGAGTAGTACTACATTTATGTGCTCCACGAACTTTTGACGAGTTACTTAAAAGAAATAACTATAGTATAAATGCGAGAATGAGTTTAGGAAAACAAATGAAAAATGCACTTTTAATGGCTGATGATAGAGAGTTTAATGCTTTAATTGGTAATTATTTGGCTAGTATTGATGTTAGGTATCAAGAAATGTGGAATTATTTATTAGAACAAGATGAAGTTTTAAAACAAGTTTACTTAGGTGATATTAGAAAATATTTTTATGCCTTACCAGAAATAGGAGAAGGGTATGGCTATACGAAACAAGATTTTGATTACTTTATGTTAGAAACTTTGAATAGTAATTATTATTTAGCTAAAAAGCATAGTAAGGCTTTAAAATTGTTAAGAAATGGTAAAATTAACGAAAAATATGGTAAAGTTGCGAAAAAATTTAAAAAAATTAGTTGATATTAAAAAATGTGTGTTAATATAATTTATACATGAGGTGATTTTATGGAATTAACAAAAAGAGAAAAAGAATTATTAATATTATATAAGGCATTTTACGGCAGAGATTTTGATTGCTTAGATTTGCCAAGTATTCAAGGCATGCAAAATATGTATTGTATTTTGCAAACGGTACCAATAAGTGTTGGTTCTAAAGTAAAAGCTTTAAATGATTTTGAATTGGATGTTGATGGCGTCTTTTCAGGAAATTTAGATACCGAGCTTACTAAATTAAGTCAAGCTTGTGAGGAAGTAAAAGAATTTAATAAAAGTATTTCGGTTGATTATTTTATGCCTATAATAGTAGCTTGTACTAATCCGGATATTGAGCTATCCAGTGATCAAGGAATAGTATCGAAGAAAGATTATGCTTTGTTTGCTAAGGCTTGTTTGTTTGCTAATGGGACTCGTAAGACGAGAAAAGAATTAGAAGAATTTTTAGAAATGCAAACTTCGGAAAATAGAGATATTTTAAGAGGAGAACGTAATATTCGTTTAACTGACTATATTGTTTTATTATTAAGAGGATATGGCGTTATAGATGATTATCCTTATATTGAAGAAGAACAAGGAAAATTTAGAGAAGGAATGCCTACTTTAAGTGATAAAGAAAAAGAAATATTAAGAGATTATTATTTATTCTATGGTCAGTATTATGATCCTGATTCAAATCTTCATAATATTAATGCTGTTAATGCAATGTGCATTTTTCAAAATTTTCCTCATGAAGTTGGAGTTAAATTAGACAGTAATTATGAGTTTTTAAAAAGTAGAATTTTGGACCGAGTAGAGTCGCCAGAATTAGAAACTGTTTTAAAAGGTTTAAAGGATAAAAAAGAAGATATTGTTGCTTATTATAATAATGTTACTGTTAATCAAGTACCAATTAGTCGTATTTTACTGGAATCTGGTTTTACTACCGTTGATGCTTTAGGAAGGATAGCTGGAATTTGTCTATTTATTGAAGAACATCCTGATATTACTGGAAAAGAAGTATATGATTATCTAAATTCTTTAGATCGTGATGATGGTTATTTAAATAATGTTGATGATAATCTAAATAAGAAAATTGTTAATATTTTAGAAAGATATGGCATTATAAAAAGATATACTGGTAAAAAGATTAAATGTGATTCTTGTGAGTATCATGAAGAAATTAAAAAAGAACAAGTCGGCGTTGTAAAGAAATTAGCTAGAATTTTAGGTGGACAAAAAGAAAAAAATTAATTATAATACAAACAGATATGTTGAAAAAGAGGAGTATTACTTATTTAATATTTTAGAGAGCTTGTGGTTGGTGCAAACAAGTTATTAAGGAGTAAGAAGGTTGCTTTGGAGTATAAAACGTTTCTTCGCGTTAAGAAGTAGAGTGTATGATTAGTCATAAAATAAGGTGGTACCGCGAGATTTCGTCCTTATGTTTATGGCTTTTTTATATTTTAGAAAGAGGTATTAGATATGTTAGAAACAAAATATGACCATTTAAGTGTTGAAGATAAGAAATATGATAATTGGGTAGATAAAGGCTATTTTAAGAGTGGTAATACTGATAAATTACCTTATTGTATCGTAATTCCACCTCCTAATGTGACAGGTAAATTACATATTGGCCATGCTTATGATACGGCTATTCAAGATGTAATTATTAGATATAAAAGATTACAAGGTTTTGATGCTTTATGGTTACCAGGAATGGATCATGCCGCGATTGCAACAGAGGCTAAAGTTGTTAAGAGATTAAAAGAACAAGGCTTAGATAAGAGAAGTATTGGTCGTGATAAATTTTTAGATGCTTGTTGGGATTGGACTAAAGAATTCGGTGGTAACATTAGAAGTCAATGGGCTAAACTGGGCTTATCAGTTGATTATAGTAAAGAAAGATTTACTTTAGATGAAGGCTTAAATAAGGCCGTTATTAAGACTTTTGTTGATTATTATAAGAAGGGTTTAATTTATCGTGGGGAAAGAATTATTAACTGGGATCCTGTTGCCATGACGGCTTTATCTAGTGAAGAAGTTATTTATAAAGAAGATAAAGGCGCTTTCTATCACTTAAAGTATTATGTGGGAGGGGAAGATAGATACTTAGAAGTAGCAACAACGCGTCCCGAAACTTTATTTGGTGATACAGCAGTGGCTGTTAATCCAAGTGATGAAAGATATCAAGATTTAAAAGGTAAAAAGGTAATTGTACCAGTAGTTAATCGTGTAGTTCCAGTTGTATTTGATAATCATGCGGATCCTGAGTTTGGAACAGGTGTTGTTAAGATAACTCCTGCTCATGATCCCAACGACTACGAAGTTGGTTTAAGACATGACTTACCTAGAATTGTTTGTATGAATAAAGACGCGACAATGAATGAAGTTTGTGGTAAATATCAAGGCTTATCAAGAGAAGAATGCCGTGAAAAATTAGTTGATGACTTAAAAGAAGCAGGTCTACTTATTAGCGTTGAAGAGATTGTGCATAATGTAGGACATTCCGAAAGAACCGAGGCGGTAGTTGAGCCTTATCTTTCGAAACAATGGTTTGTTAAAATGCGTCCTTTAGCTGATCGCGTTTTAGAAAATCAAAAAAATCCGGATACGAAAGTTAACTTTATTCCTCCTCGTTTCGAAAAGATTATGAACCACTGGATGGAAATTACTTATGATTGGTGTATTTCTCGTCAGTTATGGTGGGGACATCGAATCCCAGCTTGGTATCGTGGAGATGAAGTTTATGTTGGTGAAACCGCACCAGAGGGCGAAGGCTGGGTTCAAGATGAAGATGTCTTAGATACATGGTTCTCATCAGCTTTATGGCCTTTCTCAACTTTAGGTTATCCAAAACAAACGGCCGATTTAAAGAGATATTTTCCAACTGATTGCCTAGTTACTGGTTATGATATTATTCCATTTTGGGTTAATAGAATGACTTTCCAATCTTTAGAACTTAATGGGGTTCGTCCATTTAAAGATGTTATTATCCATGGTCTTGTAAGAGACAAAGAAGGACGTAAGATGAGTAAGTCTTTAGGTAATGGTATTGATCCAATGGATATGATAAAGATTTACGGTGCTGATAGCTTAAGATATTACTTAGTTACTGATTGTGCTTTTGGAACTGATCTTCGTTTTGATGAGGAAAAATTAAAAGCAACTTGGAATTTTATTAATAAAATGTGGAATGCTTCTCGTTTCGTTTTAATGAATATTAGTGATTTAACTAGTCTCGATTTCAGCAATTTAAAAAAAGAAGATAAATGGATTTTAACGAAGTTTGAAACTGTTCTTGATAGTACTATTAAACATATGGATAAATATGAGTTTAACTTAGTAGGTAGTGAAATCTATAACTTTATTTGGGATGATTTTTGTTCTAATTATATTGAAATGGCTAAGTTTAGTAGTAGTGATATAACAACTAAGAGTGTTTTATATAAAGTTTTAGAAGGAATAATTAAGATTATGCATCCATTTATGCCTTTTGTAACGGAAGAAATTTATCAAAACTTACCATTTAAAGATAGTGAGTCAATTATGATAGCAAGTTATCCAAAGTATGAAAGTAAATATGTTTTTAATGATGATACTAAGAAGCTAGATAAATTACTAGAATTTATTACTTTATTTAGAAATAAAAAGTTGGAAAATAATATAGGGAAAGATTTTGAAGTAGAAACTGAAGGATTAGATAATTTGGCTGTTAAAATGTTGAAATTAGATGAAAGGTTAGTTAAAGAAAGTAATAAAAATACTAAAATTTTAGTAAGTATTAACGAGATTACGGCTTATATTTGTTATGATAATAATATTGATAAAGAAGAAGTATTAAAAGAACTTACTAAGAAGAGAGAAACTTTAGAAGCAAGTATTAAGAGAAGAAATAATCTTTTAAGTAATGAAAATTATGTAAAAAAAGCTCCAAGTAATATTGTTGAAAAGGAAAGATTAGATTTACAAAAAGAAACTGATATGTTAAATAATGTCTTAAAAGAGATAGAGTCTTTAGGATAATTTTAAGATAAAGTTAGTGGCTATCACAAATTATCTAAATAAAATACCACAAAAAGTCTAAATAAAATATCGCAAAATACTTAAATGAAATGCCACAAATTATTTAAATGAATATAAAATAATGGAAAAATCAAGATTTAATGAAGGCATTAAAATTTAAGAATAGATATAATTTGGTGTAAATGAAAATAGATAAAAAGATAGCGCTGCAATTAGAGATATGCTATACTAAAAAATAAAGAAAAGAGGAATATTATGGCAAATATTGTAAGAGATATAACAGATAGAGAAGTCGATTTTGCTCAGTGGTATACTGATGTTTGTAAGAAGGCTGATTTGGTTGATTATTCAAAAAATAAAGGTAGTATGATTATTAGACCATATGGCTATGCGATTTGGGAAAATATGGTTAGTATTTTAGATAAAGAATTTAAAAGATTAGGACATCAAAATGTCCAAATGCCAATGCTTATTCCCGAAAGTTTACTTAATATTGAAAAAGAACACGTTGAAGGTTTTGCTCCAGAAGTAGCTTGGGTAACCTATGGCGGAGAAAATAAGTTAGAAGAAAGAATGTGTATTCGTCCTACTAGTGAAACTTTATTCTGTGATCATTTTAAAAAGATTGTTAATTCTTATCGTGATTTACCTATTCTTTATAATCAGTGGTGTACAATTGTAAGATGGGAAAAGACAACTAGACCTTTCTTACGTAGTAGGGAAATTTTATGGCAAGAAGGACATACCTTACATGCAACGGCTGAAGAAGCTAAGAATGAAACTTTACAAATGTTAAAAGTTTATGAAGATTTCCAAAGGTATTATTTAGCAATGCCAGTTATCGTTGGTAAAAAAACCGAGAAAGAAAAATTTGCAGGAGCCGAAGATACTTATACAATCGAAGCCATGATGTGGGATGGTGTAGCTTTACAAAATGGGACTAGTCATTACTTCGGGCAACATTTTGCGAAAGCTTTTGATATTAAATTCTTAGATAAAGATAATACTTTAAAAACGCCTTATCAAACATCTTGGGGATCAACAACTAGAATGATTGGAGGTCTTATTATGACGCATAGTGATAATAATGGTTTAGTTTTACCACCAAGAATTGCCCCAACGAAAGTTATAATTATTCCAATCGGTGATGTTTTTGGAAAATTAAAAGAGATTACTCAAGATTTAGATAATGCTGGTATTTCTTATAAAGTAGATAACAGTGATAAAACCCCGGGCTATAAATTTGCTGAAGCTGAAGTAAAAGGTTATCCAATTCGTTTAGAATTAGGTAAGAGAGACTTAGATAATGGCTTTACGACGATTGTGAGAAGAGATACTTTAGAAAAAATTAAAGTTGATGACTTAGAAGGATTAGTTGGTATTATTAAAGATACTATGGATATCATGCAAAAAGAAATGTATGAAAGAGCTTTAAAACGTCGTGATAG
>CAKOKF010000049.1 GCA_934090775.1 uncultured Bacilli bacterium | reverse complement strand
GTATTCTTAACTCTTGCTTTTAATTCATGGTTATTAGCAGTAGTTTTAGCAATTTGTTTAATCGCTTTCTTAGAACTTTTAATATTAGCCATACTCTTGCTCCTTCCTTAAACGTCTATATGATTTTATCAAATATTTAGCCACTTTTCAAGGCATTTAAAATCTTTTTTCCATTCTTTAATTACTATTAGCAACTTTGGCAGTGTTGGCACAGGAAAAGTTGACAAATAATAAATTTTGTGCTAGGGTAATTGCCAATAGATGCAAATTTGTATTTCAAGTTGGGATGTTATAGGAAACATTAATGAGTTACTAAAAAATGGTATCAAGTCATGCAAAAGTATGAGAAGATAATGGCTAGTCTAAATTTAACCGAAAAGGAGAAGAAAAAAATTGCTGCAGATTGTAGCACTATTAGTACTAAAAATGATGAGCAGCTTGACTTGTATCTTAATATAATAGAGTGCTACGATACCATATTAAATGGCAAATGGTTAGAAATGAAAAAAGATTTAGCTCTTTTTAAAGCTACAGGTAGTCGTTCAATTTGGGGACCAATTTTACAGGTAACTGCCGCTGAATCTATTTGGGAAGAATCAACTGATTTTGAAACATTCATGCTGCTGTATATAATAAATTTGGTGACAAGTACGATAGAATTCTTTTAAAAATTTTCTATGATATTAATTAAGATTAAAAGTTAACTAACCTTATCTTTTTTAGTATTAAATCTAAAAAAATTAAACTTTTAAGCATAATTTGACATATTATTTAAACCTTAACAACTACAATTAAGTAGTGATAATTATGAGCAAAAGATTTAAAAGTAAAAGAAAATTAAATACTTGGAAAAAGATAATATATATGATTTTTATTTTGATAGGTTTTTTCTTAAGTTACCTTTATTTTTATTATAAAATAAGAAATATGGTATCGAGTGAGGACTATTTAAACTATTTATTAAAAGTTGGTTTTAATAGACAAATTAATAGTAGTGATATAAAATCCAGTTTTTTAGATAAAAGTAATATAACTAATATAATTAGTGGTTTACAAGATGATAGTAAAAATAATAGTGAAGAAGTAAATAATGCAAGTGATGATAATGTTAAAGAAGTAGCTAATAGTGAAAAACCAGTAATTTATATTTATAGTACTCATGATACAGAGGGTTATGCTAGTAGTTATTTTAATATTTATAATATAAAACCTGATGTTAAGATCGCTTCTTATTATTTACAAGAGAAGTTAAATGATTTAGGACTTAAGACGATAGTAGAAAAAAGAGTAATAAAGGATGCTTTAACGAAAAATGGTTGGGTTTATAAAGATTCTTATAAGGCTTCGCGGATTTATTTAGAAGATACTTATAAAAATAATAATTCTTTAAAGTTTTTTATTGATTTGCATCGAGATTCTTCTTTAAAAAGTAAGACGACGACTACGATAGATGGTAAAGATTATGCTAGAGTTATGTTCTTAGTTGGTTTAGAACATGATAATTATAATGCTAATTTAAAAGTAGCAACAAATATAAATGATTTAATTAAGAATAAGTATCCTAATTTGACAAGAGGGATTTATAAAAAAAGTGGACCGGGTGTTAATGGTATATATAATCAAGATTTTAATAGTAATTGTATTCTAATTGAGTTAGGTGGACAATATAATACTATGTTAGAAGTATCTAATACGATTGAGGTTCTTGCTAAGATACTTTATGATTATATAGGAGCTAATATATGAAAAAGACTAATCCTTTCTTTAAAATTTTATTTGTATTTTTCTTAGTTTTTATGGCTTTATATATAGCTTTAGAATCTGGCTATTATGATGTCAAAATGGGACGTAAAGCAACAATTACGGAAGAAAAATTACGTGAGTTTGAACAAGATGTTAAAGATGGCAAAGAAATTGATTTAAAAGATTATTTAACTAAAGATTATGTAGACTATTCCTCGGGAGTATCAAGATTCGGCAGTAAAATAGGAACGAGCTTGGATAAGTTGATGGATGGTGGTATTGAAGACTTTTTAAATATCTTAGGAAGCTTATTTTAGTTGAAAAAAGCTTTCTTTTATGGTAATCTAAAAGTGATTTTGAGGTGAAAAAATGGAAAGTGATTTAGACATTTGCGTGAGAGTGATTCATTATCATCAAAATTTAATTCCTCTTGAAAATAAGAAATTACAAAGAAAGTATAGCTATTCTCAAGTTGCTAATTTTCCTGAAAATGTTTTATTTAACTATTATTTTATAATAAAAAATAAAATTAGAAAAGAATGGGTTAATGTGGTGTATGACAACCAAGATTTAATTCCTGTGGAAATAAAGGGTGTTGATCATGAGCTTAGCTTTGACCAGGTTTCGTATTTTGATGAAAAAAAACTAGAAAGATATTATTTAATAATAATGAGAAAATTAGGCAAAATGCCTTTAACTCTAGAGCCATTAAGTGCTTCTGAAAAGTCGAAATATGTGCAAACAAAAATTGTGCCTGAGGTTTCTAGCAAAAGTGATATAGATGTGATTATTAATGGTGAGATTTATGCTGATGAGTCTAAAGATTCGGAGCTTCTAGGACCACGTGAACCTAATTCTAGGGCGGAAATTGTTAAAGAGGCTGAAAAATTATGGGAAAAGATTCATTGTGGTGACTTAGTTGATGTGCCTTCATTATTTAATGTTAAAGAGGTAGAACGCGATGGCAATGATATAGCTTATCCGAATATTCCTGCTGATGAAGATGAAAATAATTATGACAATTTTTTAGGGCCAAGAGGACCAAAAGAAAACCAAAATGATGAAGCAAATAATTGTAAAAAATCGATGCATCGTTAAATAATGGTGATGTAAAAAGACTTATAGATGTTTAAAGAATTCTATAAGTCTTTTTAGCTCAATTATTTTTTAATCTTTATTAACGAAATTTTTTAAATAAGCTTCATAAGCTTGATAGGCTGTGTCTTGTGGTACTTTTTTATATTTAAGATTTTTACTCTTTAGTAAGTTTTTAGTAAAGTATTCAAGAAGATAAGGGTTACGAATAAGGAGGGGACCTAAAAGATAAGTACCATAGAAATTATTTTTTCTAATCCCTTCGTTCTTGTTATTAGGAGCAAAGCCGGTACCAGTTGTTACTTTAAATAAAGGTGTTTCACTATATTCTTTAATGACGCTATCACGATTTTGGAAACCAATGATATAATTTTTAATTAGGTCGGTTGTATAGACTTGTTCACCAATAATACGAAAGTCTTCTTTAACACTTTTAAAGTTTAAAATTTTTAAATCACTAAATAAATCTAAGGCATTACCGGTAGCTAAGATAAATTTATTAGAATCAATATACTTACTTAAATCATCTTTATATCTTTTTAAATCTTCCAAGACTAAGGGGTAAGATTCATCTAGACCAGTACCAATATAAATAAAGTCATAATCCATTATTTTTATTTCTTCATGTAAAGATTTAAAGTCGACTTTATATTTTACTTCTTGTTTATCAAGAGCATGCATTAAAGCACGAACGTTAGCGGACTCGCCGTACATATTCATAATATCATAGTATAAATGTAGTATTTTAATCATTTTTTTCTTGCTCCTCTATCATTTTTTTAATAATGGCCGTCATATCAAAGCAAACCATTGTATAAATATCACCAGTTGATTTTTCTTCAACTAAATTAAGAAGATTATTTAAATCATCAACTAGAACTAATTTATTCTTGTTGATACCAGCATATTCCAAACGAGTTTTAACATCATAACGGAATCTACCTATACAAAAAATTTTATCGATAGATTCATCATTTAATAATTCAAAATTAACATCATATAGCCAAGAAAGGTCATTTTCTTTATAACGACGAGAAACGTTTTCAAAACCTAAAATAACGGTTTTAGGTTCTTTTTGTTCTCTAATATATTCGCAGCTTTGATAGTAACTTAGATTGTTTTCGTTTTTCGTTTCTAACATCGTAATAGGGCGGCCAGCAATATGATAAGTTTTTCCACGCTTAGAAGCAATCTTATCTGTATTAAGAGCATATAAGATTTTATCTTCCTTGACATTTAAAACTTTTGCTAAGGTGTAAGCAGCTGTCGTGGCATAAGCTGTATATAAAGCATTTTTAGTAATGTAGATTTCATTATTATCAATAGTAATATGCTGTTTATCAAGATTAATATTGGCAGCTAGATAGTCAGGAATTCCACGGTAAAAATCACATCTTGGACATTTATAATCACCTAGATGACCATAGTGATAGTAAGAATATTCTAACTTTTCATGACATTTAGGACAATAAGCAAAGTCGACATTATTTAAAGCAGGCTTTTTAAAACTATGTTTAGTTTTATCAAGACCATAAGTAGTAATTTTACCTTTATGAGTTAGTTTAAGTCGACTAACTAAAGGGTCATCAGCATTGATAATAAGATGAATAGAGTCATCGATAGCCTTATTTATTTCTTTAAAAATAATTTCAGGAGTCCCATTCCTTACCGGTTGGTCACGGGTTAAGTTAGTTATAATTAAATGAGTAGGTTTTTTCTTAGGAAAGATAAATTGTAAGTGTCTTTCATCACATTCTAAAAGTAAGACATCTTTTTTAAATTCGCCATTAAGTTTTAAATTATTAAAAATTAAAGTCGTAGCGCCAATAAGACCGTTGGAACCATATTCGTTTAGCGCAACTGTATAACCGGCATCGGTTAAGATATGTTTAATTAAATTACAAGTTGTTCCTTTACCAGAAGAACCAGTTACAGCGATAACATACTTTGGATATTTAACGCTACTGACAATATCATCGCCAAAGATTTTTAAAACCCAGTAGCCTGGTAATTGAGTGCCATTTTTTCCAAATAGCTTGCAGCCAAAATTAATAAATTTATTAATTAATATAGCTAAAAATATTTTCATAATAATACCACCTTTAGGTTTAATTATACTATAAAACCTTGAGAAGAAAAGATATTTTGCTAAGTTTTGTCGAATTTATATAATAAATTTTAGAGATTTGATATATTTAGTTTAGGTGAATCTTATGAATATATTTTATAGTGATAATACGCTTTTTATTAATATGGATGAGGAGATAAATGAGTATAGTGTTAATAGATTAAAGACGAGGGTATTTAAGATTGTAAGGGATTATGATATTGAGAATGTGGTTCTTAGTACTAGTGGGTATAAGAAGAATAATTATTTAATTAAGGGTTTTTTAGAGGAATATGAAAGTACTTTTAATGGTCATATTAAATTAAAGTAGGGTTTATTTGATTAGTAATACTTCCCACAACCACCCACCCGAAAGAGTGAGCTTTTTTAGATAGAGATAAAAAAGAAAAAAGCATTAAAAAAACGCTAGAAGTTAATCTAACGCTAATTATCTTTTTAATGGCGGAGCAGGAGAGATTTGAACTCTCGCACCAGTTACCCGGTCTACACCCTTAGCAGGGGCGCCTCTTCAGCCTCTTGAGTACTACTCCATGCCAACAATATCAGTTTACTAAAAATAGAAGGACAAGTCAATAATAAATTTATTCTTTTCGTTTATTTTTGTTAATTTTATTGGCATTTGTTAAAAAATGATTTAAATATGCTTTTTAAAATATTAAGTTAGTTTAACTTGATTAAATTTAATTACAAGTCTAGAATTTTAAAATTTAAAATGTTATAATGTTAATGATTATTATTGATGATTTGTTTATTTTATTCATTTTATTTTTTTCATTTATTGAAAATACTGCTAGAATTACTCTAACAGTATTTTTCTTTTTTTACTATTCAACAGTTGTAGCTTCTCTTAAATTACGTAAATATTCATTCATAATTGATAAGTAGTCATCGCTATTATTTCTTTCTTCACTATCTAAAGTATTCATCATATTAACTTCAACTGTCTTAGCTTTATAATTATCAACTAGATCTTTAATAGTATCACTAGTTTCTCCTTTTTTAATAAATAGGGTAGTATAAGTGCCATTTTTAAAGTTATTCTTCAAATCAGTTGTAACGTTTTTACTATCTTCTAAAGAGATAACAGTAAAGCCATAGTTTTCTAAATATTTTAGAGTATTAGTAGTAGTTATAACAGTTCTTTTACTAGCGGCACCAATACTTCTTAGGTTAGCATCCATTAAAGATAAATCTTCTTGTAATTTTTTATAATTAGTATCAATTATTTGCTTTAAATATTTACTATTAATAAAATCACTTAAATTGTTTTTAGCTGTTGTTGCTAACATTAAGTAGTTATTGGGACTTAACCATAATTCTTCTGATGTTTTACCATACTCGATATTAAGACCATAACTAACGTCAATAATTTTCATTGAACGATTTTGATTTAAAAAACTACGAGCAATATTTTTTTCATCACTAAGACCATTATAAACAAATAAAGTCTTTTTTGAGTAGTCACTTATTTGCTTATCAGTAAGTTCATAATTATTGACATCAACACCACTAGGATAGATACTATCAATATTAGAGTAAGAACCGTATAAACTCTTAACAATATATTCGATAGGATAAGTACTAACGACAATACTTATATCTTCCATATCATCTCTTTTGAAGCAACCAGTAAGACTAAAAAGTCCTAAAAGTAAACAAAATATTTTTAATAAATTTTTATGATTTTTCATAATTTCTCCTTTATATATATAAATATAATAATTCTTATTAGTTATTTTCATTATTTAATATGGGTACGGGATCATAGCCAAATTTTCCATGTGGGTGACACCTTAGTAATCTTTTAATTCCTAGCTTTAGACCAATAAATAATCCGTATTTAGTAATTGCTTCTTTCATGTAGTTAGAACAAGTCGGATAAAAGCGACATTGACTATGGGTACTTAAAGGTAAAGCTTGATAGATATCAATTAGTTTTAAAATTAAGTGTTTCATATCATCACCAAACTCATTTTACTATAATTTTAAAATTTAGTAAATACGGTTTACAAATAACAAAATACATAGCTGATAAAATAAATTATAAAAAATATCATTATTAATCTTATATAACTGGTAATCTTTTTTACTTTTTTTAAGTGTTTTCCTTGGTCTTTTTTAGTTTATTTGCTATAATGAGTTAGGTGGTAAAAATGAACTTTTTAGAAAAATATAATATTGATATAAAAGATAAAGAATTACTTTTAACAAGTCTTACCCATACTAGTTATGCTAATGAACATAATGTTACTTCTTATGAAAGATTAGAGTATTTAGGCGATAGTGTTTTACAGTTAATCGTAAGTGAATATTTGTATAATAATACAACTTTAAAAGAAGGAGCAATGTCTAAGATGAGGGCTAGCTTTGTTTGTGAGGAAGCTCTTGCTAGTTATGCTAAGGAGATAGGCTATATTCCCTATATTAGAGTAGGCCACGGTCAGTTACATGATATTAATGATACGATTATTGCTGATATTTTTGAAGCCATTCTTGGCTGTATCTATTTAGAATGTGGTTTTACAGTGGCTAAGGATTATGTTTACTTAACGGTAATTCCTCATATTAAACATCATGAAACTTATTTAAATGATTATAAGAGTGCTTTGCAAGAAGCAACCCAAATGGATAAAAAAACTTTAGACTATGAAGTGGTAAGCGAGATGGGACCGGCTCATGATAAAACTTATGAAGTCGAAGTTAAAATTGATGACATTGTTTATGGCAAAGGAATGGGCAAAAGTAAAAAAGAAGCGGAACAAATGGCAGCTAAAGATGCTTTAAGCAAAAAAGCAAGCAACAAGTAGTAGGAGAAGGTTATGTATTTAAAGAGTATTAAAGCAGTGGGGTTTAAATCGTTTGCAGATAAAATTGAACTAGATATTAAAGATGGCATAACTTGTATTGTTGGCCCTAATGGTTCCGGCAAAAGTAATATTTTGGATGCTGTAAAATGGGTACTTGGTGAACAGTCAGTTAAAACATTACGTGGTACTGGCTCTATGAGTGATGTAATTTTTAATGGCTCTAAGAGTCGTAGTCCCATGTCTAGAGCAAGTGTTTCATTAACTATTGATAATAGTAATCATTATTTAAAAAGTGAATTTAATGAAATAGAAGTTAAGAGAGTTGTTTATCGGACTGGTGAAAACGAGTATTATCTAAATAATACAAAAGTAAGACTTAAAGATATAACCGACCTTTTTATTGATAGTGGCGCCTCTCGCGATGCTTATAATATTATTTCCCAAGGAACGGTTGAAGAT
>CAKOKF010000048.1 GCA_934090775.1 uncultured Bacilli bacterium | reverse complement strand
TTTTTCAATCACATCCATGGAATCGCCATTTAATATATTATTACTGTTTAAGTTGCTTTCATTAGTATGATTATCTATAACATCTAAATTGTTTGTTGTAGTTATGTTATTAAAGTTATTAATATCATTTTGAACTACATTACCTGATGAAGCATTATTAATATTGGTAACTGTGGTTTCATTGGAATTTGAATTATTTTGGTTATCTAGTAATTGAGAAGAGGAAGTATTAATAAACGTTGTCGGTTTCATAGTCATATCTAACTGTTCTACTTCTTCCTGTGGGATAATAGTGTTTTGACCTAAAGTTGCCCCAAGACCTTGAGTCCCCTTTTTAGCTACAGCATCCATGTCTAGTTCTAAGGCTTTAGCTTTTTCTAAAGGGTGTTTTTTTTCTATAAAATATCCAATAATAGCAAATATTCCCAGTAGAGCTAAAAAAATGAAAAGAATGTAATAGCTAGATAAATTTTTTAAAATTGCTTCCATAAATTATATCCTTTCTCTTTTATTAATTAGAAGAGCCCTCAATCTTTAAAGTCTGATTCTTAGGTTGAATTTGAATAAAAGTATTACCATCATTAACCTTTAATGGAGTGCCATCTTCATAAGTGTAAATTGTTTTACTTTGACGAGAAGTTTTTTCCCAATTAATTTTAACTGCTACACCATTAGAAACGTAATAACCGGTTCCTTTTCCAATATTTTCAATATTTTGACGACCTTTATCATCACCCTTAATACTTGAATTAGCTACTTGATATGTAATTATATTTTTAAATGTATACTGTTTTTTAGTTACATCATCAACATGTTCCTTGTTATTAACATAACGTTTATAAACTTTATTTTCTTCATCATAGACATATTTATCAGTAATACTTGAGGAATATTTTATAGTTACAGTAGTGGCTGGTATGGTAGATAGACTTGAAGTGTCGATTTCATCTACTTCATAATTAAGTAGTGGCTTTTCAGTACTAGTAGTACGGTAACCTAAACGATTAGCTCCTGCTTTTAACATGTCCATAGTAGTAAAACCGGTATGTTCTCTTGATACATTTAACGTCTTATCACGATAAAAATATTTTCCTTCCCAAGTTAAGCCATTTATATTATTAATTTTATACTCAGTTATATCACTTTGAGCTTGGGGAGACCAACCCCAGTGAACATATATAGCATCATTTTCCATAGCATAATCTAAAAAGTAATGACGACTAGAACGAACGCTTCCTATTTTGGCGGTATCCTGATCTTTAAAAACTGCCATATATCTTGTTAAGCCGCCCTCAACAATTATTTCATAAATAAGATAAGCGTCTTGCAAGCCAGCGTGATGAGCTCGAGCACTAGAATGATTGTTTATCATTACGGCATAACTACGAGAATTAGAATTTAAGTCCATTATTTGCAATTTCTTGGCTGGTGTTTCTTCTTTTATATCATTTTTGGGTTCTTGATCATCTATTTTTGAATTATTTTTTTTATTTAACGTATTCATTATAATTATTAGAATTAATAGAAACAAAGCAAGTACTACTATTCCAATTATTATCTTAGCTTTTTTTGTTAATTTTTTCATAATTACCTCATCTATTTATAATTTTTTCTTGTTGTTCTTATATTTATTTATAAGTATTTAAGCGGGCATTTTCTCTTTTTAAATCTCTTTCTTTTATTGTTTCTCTTTTATCATATAATTTTTTACCTTTACATACCCCAAGTGTTACTTTTGCTTTGCCATTTTTAAAATGAATATCTAATGGAATAAGAGAGTAACCATTACGACTTACTTTATTAAACAATTTGTTTATCTCATTTTTATGAAGCAACAGTTTTCGAGTTCTCCTAGTATCATGATTAAAAATATTCCCTTCATCATACTTGGCAATGAAAGCATTAAGAAGATATACTTCACCTTTTTTTATAATAGCAAATGAGTCACTTAAATCACATGATGATTTACGCAACGATTTAATTTCTGTCCCTTTTAAAGCTATACCTGCTTCAACAGTTTCTTCAATAAAATATTCGAATTTTGCTTTTCTATTTTGAATTTCCATTCTTTTCTTCTACAATTTCAAAGTCTATCATGGCCGTTTCTTTACTTGCCGCTACACATTTAACTTTTACTTTATCTCCTAATCTATATGTTTTTTTTGTGTTTTTACCAACAAGGCTTAATATTTCAGGAATGTAATTGAAGTAATCTTTTTTAAGACTACTAATATGGACTAATCCTTCAACTAAATTATCTAATTCGACAAAAAAGCCAAAATTTGTAATAGTATTTATTTTACCAATATATTCTTCACCAATGTGATTTTCCATATATTCAGCCATTTTCATATCATCAACATCACGTTCCGCATTAACGGCTGCTACTTCTCTTTCACTACTATGAGCTGCAATTTGAGATAGTGATGTATTTAAAATATCAATTGTACTTTTGCTATAATCTTGCTCTACTAGGTATTTTTTTAATAAGCGATGTACTACCAAATCAGGATAACGACGAATTGGTGATGTAAAATGAGTATAAGCACGAGAGGCAATACCAAAATGGCCCAAATTTTCACTACTATATTCTGCTTTACGCATACTTCGTAGCAACATTTCCGATAATATTTCAAACTCTTTCTTATCTCTTAATTCGTCTAATATTTTTTGCATTGTATACGGAGTTATTTCTTTGACATTGGTACGTAAACGGTAACCTAGAATTTTAACCATATTCATAAAATCTTCTATTTTTTCTACTTTTGGAGTTTCATGTACACGATATATAAATGGTAAACCCATATTATAAATGTGCCCAGCTACACATTCATTTGCAGCTATCATAAAATCTTCAATTAGTTTTTCGCCTTCGCCTCTAACACGTTTTTGAACATCTATAGCATGACCTTTATCATCTTGAATTATTTTAACTTCATCTAAATCAAAATCTATATATCCACGTTTTTCTTTTACTTTTCTTAAAATTTTAGCAAGCTTATGCATTTCTTTTAACGTTTGAGCAAATGGTTCATAACCACTAGGAACTACATTTTCCATAATTATTTTATTGACATTATTATAAGTCATCTTTTTACTGCTCTTAATGTAACTTGGAAATATATCGTAATCGAGTAATTTACCATCAGGACTGTATTTCATTACACATGACATACTTAGTCGAATAGCTCCTTCATTTAAAGAACAAATGCCATTAGACAATTTATGGGGTATCATTGGAATAACAGTATCGGCTAAATAAGATGAAGTTCCACGTTCATACGCTGCATCACCCAACGCGGTATTTTCCTTTACATAATTGGAAACATCAGCTATATGAACACCTAATATGTAATTTTCACCATCTTTTTCTAAACTTATAGCATCATCAATATCTTTAGTGTCATCCCCATCAATAGTAAAAATGGTTTTTGCAGTTAAATCATGGCGGTTTTTTAATTCAAACTGGCTAACACTATCTGGAATTTGCTCTAATTCTTCTAATACTTTTGGATTGAATTCTTCATATATACCATACTTATAAGCAATACTTAAAATATCGACTTGTGGATCATTTTTATGGCCAATTATTTTTAAAACATCTCCAGAATAAATATGATTTTTTATGTGCTCAGTTATTTCTACTAATACTTTATGTCCTTCAACACAATTATGAGTCGTATTTGGATTTAAAATTACTGTTATGTCCTTTTTGGTATCATCAAGCTTTAAATACATTTTATTATTATGTTTGATTATTTCACCAACTACATTTTTTAAATCTCTTTTTATTACTTTAATTATTTTACCTTCTTTACGTTCGGTACGAGCAGTTACTTCGCATAGAACAATATCTTCATCGATAGCATCTTTTAAATTTGCTTTGTCTATATATATATCATCTTCTTCAGGTAAAATTACAAAACCAAAACCTTTTTTGTTTACTGATAAAGTGCCAATTTTTAAAGATGGACAGTTTTTTAACAATATATATTTTTCTTTCTTAGTATAAAACACTTTATATTCAGCAATTAACTTTTGTAAAGTTTCTTGTAATTCTCGTAATTCATCGGACGTTTTGAATCCCATTAAATCGTTAATTTCAATTAATGTTTTTGCTTCGTGTATATTTCCTAATAATTTAATTAATTTTTCTTCCATATTTTTTCCTTATCTATGTATTTATTAATTATTATGATTAATTGGAACTTTCGTTCTCTATTTTATTTAAAGTACATGTTTTTTTTACATATTCATTATTATCAGGATCATGGATCCATTTGATATTAACTGTCGTTTTAGTTACATTTAATGAACTTTGAATGGTTTTACCTGTATCATCGTAAGTTGCATAGCCATCAATTAGACCATTAGCTATAAGCGTTTGTAAAGTAATATTGCAACCATCAACGCTATTTTTACATTCGTCTCTAGTTATGCCAGCAATGTCAAAAGCATTTAGGCTATCTATTAAGTTGCAAGCAGCTTCAACTATTTGCTTATCATTTTTGGCGCTTAACGAATTATCTTCTTTACTTGTGCTACCTTGTAAGTTTAAAACAATGACCGTTGATGACAAAGTTATAAGAAGGATAGTTGCTATGAGTTCCACTAAAGTAAAGCCCTTTTTATTTTTCATACTTAACCTCTATAACCATTATAAAACATTATTAATTTAAAAAAAAGTCTTTTAATTATAAGACTTTTATTTTTGTAAAAATATGATTAACGCTATTACGAAGAAAAGAACTCCTAATATCAAGGTTAAACGGCTAATTAATAATTCTAAGCCTCTTTCCTTTTGATGTGTAAATAAGGCTTCATTACCACCTGAAATTATTTGACCAGCATCACTTGCTTTATTACTTTGTAATAAGACTATAGCAATTAATAATATTGATACTATTAACAACATTGTTTCCATTGATTGCCACTTCCATTTCTTGTAAAACTATATCATACTTGTTGTTTAATTTCAAGAAATTAGACTATTTCTTGCATTAATTTAATTATTTTTCTAATAATTTTTCTTCAATACGAAGTAGACGATTGTATTTAGCTATTCTTTCGCCTCTAGATAAGGAGCCTGTTTTAATGTATGGTATATCTAGTCCAACTGCTAAATCAGCAATAAATGTGTCTTCAGTTTCACCGCTACGATGAGAAATTACCATTTTATAGCCGTTTTTTCTTGCTAGTAATATAGTTTGCATCATTTCTGATACAGTACCAATTTGATTTGCTTTTAATAGGATAGCATTTCCTGCTTTCATATCAATAGCTTTTTGTAAATATTTTTTATTGGTAACAAAGTAATCATCACCAACTAACATAATTTTTTCTCCTATTTTAGCAGTTAATTTTGCTAATGATTCAAAATCATCTTCCATGAAAGCATCCTCAATACTGATGATTGGATATTTTTCGATTAAATCTAAATAATAATTCATTAAATCATCACTAGAAAGATTCTTTTTATCAACAAAATAGGTCTTTGTTTCTTCATTATACATTTCACTTGATGCAGCATCCAATGCAATAAATACTTCTTCACCAGGTTTATAACCAGCTTCAGTTATAGCTTTTACAATAAGCTCTAAAGCCTCTTCATTATTTTTTAGATTTGGAGCAAAGCCACCTTCATCACCGACACCAGTAGATAATCCCATATCGTCTAAAATCTTCTTTAATGTGTGGAAAACTTCAGCACCAGCTCTTAATCTTTCTTTGAAAGGCTTAATTACTGGAACAATCATAAATTCTTGAATATCTAAATCATTATTAGCATGCTTACCACCGTTAACAATATTCATCATTGGTATTGGTAGACCAACTGTACCGTTAGATACAAATTCATATAATTCTTTTCCAGCGTTAGCGGCAGATGCTTTTAAACATGCCAAAGATACAGCTAAAGTAGCATTAGCTCCTAAATTAGTTTTAAATTCAGTACCATCTAATTTTAATAGATCAGCATCAATTTGATTTTGAATTAATTCTTTTCCTTCTAATTCTTTAGCAATAATATCATTTATATTGCTTACTGCTTTTAAAACACCTTTACCATTGTAACGATTTTTATCGTTGTCACGAAGTTCCAAAGCCTCTCTTGATCCAGTAGAAGCACCAGATGGAACAGATGCTGTTGCTTTAATACCATTTTCTAAAGTTACATCACATTCTACAGTGGGATTTCCTCTTGAATCTAAAATTTCTCTTGCATATATTTTCTTAATTTTCATATTTTCACCTTCACCTTTTTCACTATGATATTGTAACGCATTTTTTAGTAATTATCAATATCGCTGTTCTTATTTTGAACTATAAAGTATGTCCTAAATTTTTTCAAAAAAATTTGTGTTATTCAAAATTAATAAGTTAACTATTGATAGCTTTTTAATTTGTTATAATTCGCAATTATTAAGCAAAAAAAATAGTCTATAAAGACTAAATTTTTATTCAAAAAATATATTTATTAATTCTTTAACTCTTTTTCTAAACAATATTTGTTGTAAGAAATCTATGGCAGCATAAACGCATATTATAATACCTACAAACGTCGTTAATACTAAAGCAGTATCAAATGGATTTATCATTACCATAATACCTATAATTAACACTAAAATTGATATTACCATTGAAAATAACCAAGTTTCCTCAGAAAATTTCTTTAATTGTAAGGCTAAAGCAAATTTAAATGATGCTGATACTATTAACCATAAGCCAATACCAATGGATAAAATTCCCGTGAGTGATAATGGATTTGTAATAATAAATACACCTGCAATGATACTTAGGATACCATAAATTATATCAGCTACAAAAAATGGGCCTTTATGAATATTAAATATATATTTTATAATGCTATAAATACCTACAACACTTAAAGATATACCAAATGCAACACCAATAACCGTATTAGAATTTGTTGGATTACTAGCGCTGTAAATTCCTAATATAAATAGAATAATATCAACAAGCATTTGACCATAAGTAGCAATATTAAACAATTTTCTCTTTTCTTTCATAATCATCTCTCCAGTTTCATTTTAATAATTTCTTGCTTGATTGTCAATCATTTTGAACACTGTATATTTTTTGCTGACAATATTCTAAATGATTTTCATTAACTACATTTTGTAATTCTTGAACTTTATTATTGATATTTTTAATTATATTTGATCCTTTTTTGACGCCAAGATTAGTTAAAATACTTATTAAATATGGATTTTTTGTATAAACAATCCCATTATTGTGAAAAGTATTTCCGTATTCTCCATATTTTGTTGCAGCCTCGATATTTTTTTCAGTATCTTTTAAATAATTTTCATCACTTTGAATAAAATATGATTTTAATTCTTTAGACAAATCAGAATCTTCTTCTATAAAATTATAAAGATTGGTTAAATATATTATAGAATCATTAACATCAATTTGTCCAAAATTATCACCACCAATTAAGGTGTTTTTGGCACCTAATTCTATGCCGTAATTTTTTAATTTATTAAAGCCAATAAAATCCACTAACATTTGGTGGGCTGAATTATCACTAACAGTAATTGCATATTTAACTAAATCTCTTAAAGATATCATATCTCCTATTTTATATTTTTCTAAACCTGAAGAATATAAAACTTTAAAATTTTTAGTATATTTTTTAGTAGTATTTAAATCAAGATTGCCATTGGCCGTGTTTTCATAAATATATAAAGCATCTAGCATTTTAATTGTACTTGCTGCATAGTATACTTTTTTTTCATTATAACTATAAGAATAGTTAGTATTGATATCTACAAATTTAACACTTAAATTATAATTTTTTAAATAATCGGTCAAAGCTTGTTCAGCATCTATTATTTTAGAAGTTTTTTCCTCATCCACGATTTTTTGATTTAAACAATTGTTATATTCTTCATCTTGCTTTTGTTTTTTTACTTGTTCTTTTTTTTCGTCTTGTTTATTTTTTTGTTCATTTATTTTATTCATCAAATATTCATAAGTGTTAGTAAAAGTAAAATCATAATTATCCAAAGACTTTTTTAGAATTGCAAAAAGTGTAAGTAATAAAATTAATAACAATATTAATTTTGATACCTTTTTTAATTTTCGACGATTTTTTTTCTTCTTATGTTTATTTTTTTTCATATTTATCACTTAATACAATTATACATTATTTTAGTTAGAAAAAAAGTGAAACTATAAAAGTTCCACTTTTAATTAACATTTTTATTACTCAAGAATGTCAGTAACAGAACCAGCACCTACAGTACGTCCACCTTCACGGATAGAGAACTTAGTACCTTTTTCTAAGGCAATTGGTGCAATTAATTCTACTGTCATATCAACATTGTCGCCTGGCATAACCATTTCAACACCTGCTGGTAATTC
>CAKOKF010000047.1 GCA_934090775.1 uncultured Bacilli bacterium | reverse complement strand
TATACAATAAGACATAATAAAAACCTATAAAGTAGGTCTCTCTTTTTTTTAGAGTCCACTTTATAGGTTACATTTTATTTGGTAGTAATCTTATTTACTCTTTTCAAGATAATTTAAATTGTTTACACTTTTGTTTTAGCTTTTTAATAATATTATCAAATGATAAGGAATTCTCTTCAGTATATTTTAATTGAAGCCAATTTGGCAAACTTTCCTTAGTTATGATTATGCTCTTTAAAAGGTCATCTAGTTCTTGAGTATTTTCCACTTTAGAAAATTTAATCGAATCAAAAGGGATTGTAATAATATGTCCATTTTTGTGATATATTTTTATATTTTCTATTGATAATGTAATATTACAAGAATTAGTTGTATCAGTAATTTTAATTGGTTTAAATTTTAGAAAATCTTTAATTGAGTCTAACTTACTAAAGAGTTGATTTAAATGACTAGTTGAATTAAAAATATTAATATGTAAATCTTGATCGTTACTGGTATAACTATAACTATTATCTTTCTTAGTTATAGTTAATTCTTGCCAATAATGGCGATTCGCATCATCATCATATTTTTTTATAAATAAAGTTATTTCTTTTTTAGCTAAATTTATTTTCTTAAAAATAATTATTTCTAAATCAAAATCATTTGCTAAAAGATTAGCATATCTTTGATAAATTTGAGCTTTCTTAAGAGATAAATTTTTTAATATGTTATATACTTCATATAAGCTTATTTCTTGTTCCATATTGTTCCTTTTATTACTGCGATTTTCTTTATACAATGTAAAATTTATGAAAATATTTTTTTCTTACACGTAATTAATTTCTATCATATCATAATATAATGGAATTTTATTAAAATTTATTTTAAATCAGTTGAATTAGTTAATTTATTAAAAACTAGTTCTTTAGCAGCGTCATAACTAATTTGCATAGCATATGCTATTTCATTAAATAAAAATTGTTCAGCTAATTCTTGATAATTAGTATCTTTATCGCTTAAATGTTTATGGTTACTTTTCCTGATTTCATTTCTTATATAAGTGGTTTTAATAATTTTGATTAAATCTTCAATTGTCGAGCCTTGTAATAATATTTTATATTGTTCTTCTAAATTTCTTTCGTTAATATTGAGCGTAGAAATATTATTAATATCATCTAAAGTACTAGTGATTTCTTCAAAAGTGGCAAGTGGCCTTAATAATTGTTGTTGTTGGCTTACAGGAATGCTAACTTTTAACGAAGAATCTTCTTGATTTTCTAAAGTGTAATAATCTTGATTATTGATTTTTTTTAATTCTTTTATTTTACAAACCTCTCTTTTGTATACGACATAATCATTAATTTTATACATTTTGTAGTTCCTCCATAGATTTAAGTCTTATATTTATTATACCTTTTTTCAAATTTTATTTCTAATTAAATTTAATAATTTAGATAATTTTTATTATTATTATTTGTTATTTTTAGTTTTTTTGATAAAATTAACCTAGAAAGTAGGGAATATATGGCAAAAAGAAAAAAGAGGAAAAAATTTAATGAGTTATTATATTTTTGTTTAGGTTTACTTGTTTTATTAGTAGGATATTTTACAACTAATAGTAATAATACTTCTAGTAGTTATGAAAACAATTCAACCTCTTCTAATAATAATGAAGTACTAGTATATTTTATAGATGTAGGACAAGCGGATGCTATTTATATAAAAGATGGTAATAGCAATATGATGATTGATGCTGGAAATAATGCTGATGGACAGCTTTTGGTTAAATATCTTCAATCATTGGGAGTTCAAGAATTTAAGTATGTAGTGGGCACCCATGCACATGAAGATCACATTGGAGGTATGGACGATATTATTAATAATTTTAAAATTAATAATTTTTATATGCCAGATGCAATTAGTACTAGTAAAACTTTTGAAGATGTTTTGGATGCATTAGACAGTAAAAAAGTTACTTTTCAAACTCCAAAGATTGGCGATAAATTTATGTTAGAAAATGCTAATTTTGAAGTTTTAAGTATTGGTACTGATACTAGTGATTTAAATGATACTTCATTGGTTTTAAAAATGACTTATAATACTACTTGTGTTTTATTTATGGGCGATGCTTCAAGTAATGTTGAAAAAAATTTATTAGATAAAGATATCAATTGTCAAGTTTTAAAAGTAGGTCATCATGGTTCTAGATATTCAAGTAGTGATGAATTTATCAAAAAAGTATCCCCAACATATGGAATAATAATGGTAGGTAAGGATAATAAATATGGACATCCAACTAAAAAAACATTAGATATCTTAGAAAAATATCAAGTTAACATTCATCGAACTGATGAAGAAGGCACTATCTTAATGCATTTAAAAGGTCACGATATTTCTTTTGAAAGTTTTAAAACAGAAACGAATGGTTGATTATGAAGTACAGTGTTGATGAAATAATAGATAATGTTATTAAATTAGAAAATTTGGAAACTAGAGAAATTATCTACTTAAATACAAATGATTTAAATTTTAAAGTACAAGAAAATGATATTTTAGTTTATGAAAATGGTAAATATTTCAGGGATGATGTATATAAAAATAAGCGAATAAATATAATAAAGGACAAATTAGAAAAGTTAAAAAATTCACAATTTAAGGAGTGAATTTTTTATTTTTAATTTAAAACATAATGTGGCTAATTGTATCTTACAGCATTTTTTGGTACAATAAAAATCAGTAGGAGAGTTTATGAATGAATTTAAGGCTAAGTTGAAAGAAAATAAGAGAAAAAATGAAATGTTATTGTTATATTATGAATCTTATTTAAAGAAAAAGCACTTAGATCCATATGTAATTCGTAAATACTGTTTTAATGTCTCTTTTTATATTTATGTATATCTAACTCAGGATGATTCGATAATTCCAGCAGTAGAAGGATATAAGGCACTAAAAGAATTTCCTTATTATTTCATGACTAAATATACTTGGACATCCATTCGTAATTATGAAAGTGGAATTTACAGTATCGATCTATTTTATAAATGTCTATATAAAATGGATATGATAACTAAAGAAGAGTATAAAATTGTTAGTGATTTTCGAAAAAAAGAAGTTCCAAAATTTTTAGCAAAATATCAATATATGGGACAAGCTTACCTTGAAGATTTTATAATTGATTAAGATTAATTCAACAATATTGCTTGGATCATGAAAATAAAATTTTAATGCTTACAATTTGTATTAAGAATCTTGTGGCTATTACATATTCTAAAATTAGTTAACTTGCTTCAAGCGATTTTTGTACATTTTATTAAAAATTGATTTTAGTCAAAATTTAATTAATAATTAAGCAAAATAAACTATTAGCTATTACTAAAAAAACTCACAAGTTATCTTGTGAATTTTTTATTAAATATGCAATATAAGTAGAGTAATTACTGAATATAATATGCTTACTAGAATTATTAAATTCTTTATTACCAAAGATATATAATTTAGGAATAGTATTTAAATAATAATTTAAACCATTAATATCTATATCGTAAGATATATTATTATCTATATAATAAAGAGAATTATTATTATAAAGTAAGTATTTTTTATCTTTATCTAATAAATTATTTATAGATAAAATCTTATTTAAAGTAAGATTTAATTTATCAAATAAATAATTATAATAAATTATATCTTTTGGTAACACTTGATAATTTAGATAAATATTAATTGGATAATAAATGATAGATGATATCAATTTATGATCTTTCAAAAACTTTTTAAATTCTTTTATAAATAGATTTTCTTCTTTAATATTACCTTTACTAATACTAGAAGAAGTAAAAGTAATTATTTTATCTTTAATTATTTGAATTTCATTATCATTAATATAAATAATTAACTTAGTCATTATTCATTACTTCAGTGTAATCTAGTAGATAAAATTCTTCAGGATTAAAGACTTCACCTTTATAAAATACCTCAAAATGAAGAGCATTACTAGTATCAGTGGTTATTTTATTTTGACCACTTGTAGCAATTACATCACCTTGTTTTACTGTATCGCCAACTTTTACTTTAACTTCACCTAAACTTTGATAAACAGTTGTTAGATTATTAGTGTGTTCAATTTCAACAATATTGCCCATTAAACTATCTTCTTTAATATTTTTAATGGTACCATCTAATATTGATACAACATCAAAACTATTGTTTGAAGTATATAAGACACCAGTGTTTTGCATATAAATACCTTCATAATAAATTAAAGCTGCTGCTTGTTCTTCATTAGTACCATCTATATTATAGTAAGGAATAGTAGCACTGACATCGGTACTGGTGTAAGGCCTTATAATAGTTTTTGCTTGATTAATAGTAGGAGTTATATTTGTATCATCTTGATTATTATTTACTTCACTGGTATTATCCGTTGAAGTAGGATTAACTATTGGAACACCAGCCGTTAAAATTTGATACATTTTGTAACTGCTGAATATGATTGTACAAACTAACATTAAACATATTGTTGGGATAACAAATTTTCTTAATCTTCTTTTCTTTTTCATAAATTCACCTTTCTATTAAAAAGTGTGAACTAAAAACTTGATTTTATACATTTAATTTACATTTTTTGTTAATTAGAAAAAAAGATTAATTAAGTAACTTAATTAATTATTTTTAAATTATCATCTTAAATATTTATAAAATTTATTTTCGGGATGGGTGGCTGTGGGAAATAAACATAATCAAAAAAATTAATTTATTTAAATCATGTATTCTTCAATAGTTACACCTTGATAATAATATTTTAAAATTTCTTCATAATTGGCTCCAGCTTTGGCCATAGCTTCCGCTCCATACTGACTCATACCAACCCCATGGCCATAACCTTTAGTAGTAAAAATTATATTCTCATTGTCTTCTTTAATAGTAAAGTCAGTTGAACGCAAATTAAATTTTTTTCGAATATCAATACCTGTATATACTTTGTTATTAATAGATAGTGTTTCTACACGATTAGAATTATCAGTTGTAATATTAGCTATTATTAAGTTATTGCAATCGATATTAAGTTTTGTACAAAATTCATTCTTTGACATATTTTTTGTTACAGTAAATTTAGTAGTAGTTTCGTCATCCATAGTAGGAATTATAGTATTTAAATATGGTAAATCTTCATTAAAAACACTTAAAGAAGTAGTAGTGTAACCATTACTCATGGCATAAAAATAAGATTTTATAAGTTTATTATCAAAAGTTAAAACTTTATTTTTAGTTGTATTAACAGCCATTTTAATTTTATTTAAATAAGTATAATAATTATCTTGCCATTTATCTTGAAGCTCTTCTAAAGTATTATAAGCTTGATCACCAGTCGTTACATATCCACGTTTCTTTTCTTCATAAAGGGCAAATGTACGACTAGCAATCGCTTGGGATTTTAAAGCTTCAATGTCAAAAAGAGCTGGAACTTCGGCTCCAACTACATTTACTAAATATTCCTCTAATGGTATTTGTTTTTTTTCATTATTTATTAATAAATCAATATATATTTCTTTATTTTGAGAAATTTGATTAATATCATCTTCGTTAGTAGAAGGCACTTGTTTATGTAATATATAAATTGTAATAGGTAAAAGTATTATAATAATGCCAAGTAAGATTTTATTCTTCATAGTTTCTCCTAATATTTTAGTAAATAAGAAGCAATATTTTTTAAATATAATATAACGTTTTAAGACATAAAATCAGTTATAAAATTGGTTATCAAATAACTGGTAGCAATTCCAAATATAATTACTAACATGCGAGCTTCAATAGGTTTATTTTTTTTCATAAACTTATCAAAATTGACACCACTAAGCGCTACCATACTTAGAAGAAGATTAATTGCATATAATATTGTCTTATAATTCATTATATGTTCCTTCTTCATAACTTATGATCTTATTTACTCTTCTTACATGACGTTCTTCATTGCTCGGCATGGTGATTAGAAAAGTTTTTATTATTTCTAAAGCTAAAGTTTTTTCTAAAGAAGCAGGAATAGCTATAACGTTAGCATGGTTATGGATTCTTGCACTTTTAGCATCTTCTAAGTTATTAAGGCGAGCACATCTTATTCCTTTTACTTTATTGGCCGCTATGGATATGCCGATACCAGTGCCACATATTAAAATTCCTAAATCTTCTTTCTTATCCATTTTAGCACAAATATCGAAAGCAAAATCAGGATAATCATCTTCACTAGAATTAGGTAGAGATGAACTTATAATTTCATAAGTATTTTGTAAATTTTCTTTTAAAAATTTTTTTAATTCACATCCGCGATGATCGCAGGCAATATATATTTTCATATTTTTTCTTCTTTCTTTTCTTATCTTTTTTATTTAAATACATCTTTAATTAATTTATGATGATTTAAGAAGCTTAATAATTGAAATTCTTGGTAATCGGGGGATATTGATATATCTTTTAAGCTTGGGCCATCATCAGTCATTACTATATCAATTTGTAAATATTTATTATCAGTAATAGTATTTTTTATCCGATCAACTAATCTTAATGTTCGTGGCCATTTTGGAATGGTAAGCCAAAGTAGTGGAGATTTTGTTAAGGGATGTTCTTCATAAATATTTTTTTCTAGATCATAAAATGGTGAGTCTATAAGACCCGTATCTAGATTAATGGAAGCAATAATTTGGTTATTAGCAGTAACTTCATAATCTTCTTTACTAGTTACTAAATAGGAAAAAATAATGTCGTCTTTAAAAGTTATAAATCGAATAAAAGACAAATTATTAGGATTTAATCGCTCTAAAACTTCATCTTGTTTAATCACACTTTCTATGATAGTCATTTTACTTAAATATAAATCATTGTATACGGTAGTATAATTTTTTAAATCAATTTTGATTTTCATAGTATCATTTTTCGTTTTTAAATCGTATTTAGCATATATATACTCTTTATTTTGAATAAAATCATAAAAATCAGTTATATTATCACCATTAAGTTCTAGCCATTTGTAGTTAAGAAAAGGATAAAATTTTTTATTAAACTTATGACGTGACAAAATTACTTCTTTTAAATTAGGATTATTATATGTTTTTATTAACTTTTGGTTATATTTATTAGTAAGTAAATTATTTTTCTCTTCTATGGTCATTTTATAGCAATCAAATAATTGATAATCAATAAGAGTAATATGATATTTATAATGACATTGAAGGTAATCATTTATAATACTTATGGTTTTGATGTTGGTACGACGTGATAAAGTTTTAGCAACTTTATATAAATTTTGATGTGTCATTTAATCAACTCCATCTTTATTATAACAAAAAAACTGCAATTATGCAGTTTTTGTTTCGTCTTGGTTAAAGCCGTATTTACGGTTAAATTTTTCTACTGAACCAGTTTTCTTTGCACGAGCTTGTGATCCTGTATAGAATGGGTGGCAAGCACTGCAAACATCACACTGAATACTATCTTTAGTAGATTTTACTGTAAATGTATTTCCGCAAGCACAATGTACTTCTACTTCGTGCATTTCTGGATGAATTCCCTTTTTCATTTAAACTCTCCTTCCGCCATGTTATATTCATAACATAGAAATTTGTTTGTCTTATGTATTATATCATAAGTTTTTAGTTTTGCAATTATTAATAGGTTTATTTTTCGTAATTTTAGATAATTTATCTATAAATTAGATGTTAAATGTTTAATATCTATAAACTTAAATATTTATTTCATACTTATTCTAAGATTTGCTAAGACTTTACCAACTAAAAATGATATTTTATCACTGTGTTTAGTAGCTATTGATTTGCAAATAGCCTTACCACCTACTGTAAAACTGGAGATGAAAGCTGTAAGTAAAACGGATATAATGCTTAAATTAATATTGGTAGAATTACTTATAGATATGGCAAGAACAGCTCCAATAGAACCGCTAATAATACCACAAATATCACCAATAACATCATTACAAATACTAGAAATTTTACTAGAATTTTTAAGTAAGCCGATTGTTTCTTTACCACCTTTTATTTTTTGAGAAGCAATTGACAAGAAAGTCTTTTCTTTACTTGTTAAAACTGCTACACCTATCATATCAAAGATAATACCTATTACAATTATCAAAATTAATATTATAAATAAAAAGATACTACTTAATGAGTTTGATATAATATTAGATATGATACTAAATAAACATGATAGGATAAAAGTTAATAAAAAAACTTTATATATCCAGGCTTTATTATTCATAATTCCTCCTATATAAAGTAATATTCTAATTTTTGTATGGTATATCAAAAGTTAATTTTACGGCTTGAGGTCGAGTTGAGTTTCTCTAAATATCTTCCACTTGATTACTCATTGGCACTTTCGTCTTTAGGATATTTAATTAATATTTATTCATTAATTACTCGATTGCCACTTAGTCCGCACTTCAATACTCTTAATATAGACAGTCTAGAGGTTTTCCCTGACATAAGTAACTATACTTATTCGCTTTTGCAAATATTATTTCAACTT
>CAKOKF010000046.1 GCA_934090775.1 uncultured Bacilli bacterium | reverse complement strand
CATTTCTATAAGAATAAAATAAATAAAGACAAAAATAAACCAATTAAAATATAAAATCGACGATTATAACTTAAGACTTCAGGTAATATCTCTAAGAAAGATATAGTTAACATTAGGCAACCAACAAAATATAAAGTTACATTTAAAAATAAAATACTAATAAACGGTTTTAAAAATAACCATGTTATAACAGCACCGATCGGTTCTGCAATACCGGATAAAAAAGTATATAAAAATGCTTTTCTTCTATCGCCAGTACTATAATAAATCGGAATTGCAATGCAAATACCTTCTGGCAAATTATGAGCCGCAATCGACAATGCTATCTTAAAACCCAATCTTTGATTAGCAACACTTGAAGTAAATACAATAATACCTTCCGGAATATTATGCAGTAGTAGTGTTAGCATATTTAAAATGCCAATTTTATAGAGGTTACTCCCCTTCTTTATATTAATTTTTGATAACTTAACTATACTCCAAGCTCCAAAAGGAATTAAGAAAATAAATAATAAAGCCAAACTTATATTTAAATTGTTAATAAAATATTTAATTGGTAATGGTATTAATTCTTTAAGACTAATAAGACTCATAACGCCCATAGCAAAAGCTAGACTAATACTTACAATCTCTCTTACTCTATCCTTCTTAAAATAAGTAAAAAAGATACCCAAATTAGTTGCCCCGCCGGCTAAAATTGACAAAACAATCGCATTCTTAGCTTCCATAATAATCACACTAATATTATGCAAAAGGCAAACCATAAATTACCATATTAATTATTGCATGAAATTTACAATTTGGACCACAATATAATTAGGAGGTCAAAATGAATTCAAAAAATAATGCTAGATGCAATGCACGTAATAATGCAAAGAATTCGGCTCGTTCAAAAGCTAGAGATTCTAAGTGTCATAACAGTGCAAAAAATAATAGCAAATGTCATGCTAGAGCCAATGAATTAAATGATGAAATTTAATTTAGTTTAAGCTCTATTCCTTATGACTGCGAGGATGATATTCTTCGTAGTCTTTTTTTAATTTTTCGTTAATTAAATGCGTATATATCTGTGTTGTCTTTAAATCTTCATGACCTAGTAGTTCTTGAATTACTCTTATATTGGCGCCATTCTTAAGTAATATTGAAGCGAAAGAATGTCTTAAAGTATGTGGAGAGATCTCTTTTTCTATCCCCTTTTTTTCGCACTCCCCTTTTATTAATTTAAAGAATGCTTGTCTTGTAATCGTAGTTCCATAACTAGAGATAAATAAATATTCACTGTCTTTATTTTTTAATAATTTATTACGATAATAATCTAAATATGTTTTAACATATTTTAAAGCCATATCATCGATAGGAACAATTCTTTCTTTTTTCCCCTTCCCCATTACTCGTAAATAACAGTCATTGAAATTTATATCACTTACCTTTAAATTAACTAATTCGCTTACGCGAAGGCCTGTTGCAAAGGCTAATTCCAGCATTGCTTTATTACGATAATCATTAGGTTTCTCTAATTTTATATCTAATAACTTATTAACTTCTTCACTTGTTAAATAGCTAGGCAATTTAGCCTCTATTTTTGGCATTACAATATCAGAACATGGATTTTGATTGATTATACCTTCCTTACTCAAAAAGCTGTAAAATGACCTTAAAACCGTTATTAAATGAGCTAAGCTTCTACTATCTAAATAATCCAAAGATTGTAAATACTTACTTATTTCATTACTCTTTAATTTATAATAATTTTTATCATATAAATATAGTTTCTCGATATCATTTAAATAAGATTTAATAGTATTTTCACTAAGTCTTTTTTCATACTTAATATAATCAATATACTTAGTAATATAACTATCATTCAAATAATCTTTTTTGCTATTATCTTTTTCCATTTGTTAATTCTCCATCTATTATATTTAAAATCATTAATATTAATCATTTAATGCTCTTTATCTTTTTATCTTTTCTTTTTCCTTTCTTTTTTATTTATTTTTATTTCCAATTTTCCTTTAGATTTTCTTCTTTATATCTTTTTTGTATCTTTCGTCCTTGCTTCTTATCATTTTTAATATTTCTCTATAATTATAAAATTAACCAAATAAAATTACAACTGTATGTTATAATATTATAGACTATAAAAGAAAGGAATTATTATTTAAAAGATAATAATTATTGATACGTATGGAAACTTTAGCAAACAAATATCGTCCTAAATGCTTAGAAGAAGTAGTTGGGCAACAGCATTTAATTGGCGAAAATAAAATCTTATCTAACATGGTTAAAAATCAAAAAATATTTTCGATGATTTTATATGGTAAACCAGGAATTGGTAAAACATCGATTGCCTATGCTATTGTTAATTCCTATAATAAAAAATATAAGTTTTTAAATGCTACTTCTTCCAAAAAGGAAGACTTTCTTATTGCTATTGAAGAAGCTAAAATGTATAAAGATTTAATTCTGGTCGTTGATGAAATTCATCGTATGAATAAAGATAAGCAAGATATTTTACTTCCATATGTAGAATCGGGTTTAATTATTTTAATTGGTCTTACTACTAGCAATCCTTATCATAAAATAAATCCTGCCATTAGAAGTCGTTGTCAAATATTTGAACTTAAACCTTTAGAACTTACTGATATAATTACTTGTTTAAAGCGTGTTAGTGAAAAAGAAGGTTTAACTGTATCGGAAGAAGCTTACAAAGCTATAGCTAAATTAAGTAGTGGTGATGTAAGGAATGCTATTAATCTTCTAGATGTTGCTAATATGACAGTTTTAGATAAAAATATTACTTTGGACTCTATCAAAGCGATTAGTTCGAAACCTTCAGTTTTTTTTGACAAGGATGACGATGGTCATTATGATATTATTTCGGCCTTTCAAAAGTCAATTCGTGGGAGTGATGCTGATGCCGCTATTTATTATTTAGGACGTCTTATTGAAGCTGAAGATTTAGATATTATTTATCGTCGTATGAGTGTTATTGCTTATGAAGATATTGGTTTGGCTAATCCTTCGATTGGACCCAAAGTCATGGCTGCTATTCATGCTGCGGAAATTTTAGGTCTTCCAGAAGCTCGTATTCCTTTGGCTCAAGTTGTTTTAGAGATGGCTTTATCGCCTAAAAGTAATTCCAGTGAAAATGCTATCGATAACGCCTTAAATGATATTAGAAGCGGTTCAACCGGTGAAGTACCAGAACACATTAAAACTAGTTCCCCTAACTATAAATATCCCCACGATTATCCGAAATATTGGGTTAAACAGCAATACTTACCAAACAATGTTAAGAATAAAAAATATTATTATCCTAAACGTAGCAAATATGAAGATTCACTTAATTTAGGTAATCAAGAAATGAAAAAAGAAACTAACTAACCATTAATTTCTTTTTTTGTTTTTTCTTCTTTTAGCCATTTATTAACTATAAAGCTTGCCATATAAATACCAGCTACACTAGGAACAAATGGTGTTGAACCAGGTGTACGATCATGAGTTTTAATTGGCAATTCCATACTAGTTACAACATCAAGTTTTTTGATACGATTATCCTTGCAAAGTTTCCGCATTATTTTAGCTAAAGGATCATTATTAGTTTTATAAATATCAGTTACTGTTAACTTTGTTGGATCCAAGCGGTTACCAGTACCCATTGCACAAATGATAGGAATATTATTATCTTTGGCATATTTTATTAAACTTATTTTCGTTGTAACTGTATCACAACAATCTAAGATATAATCAGTATCTTTGGAAATATATTCATTTAGATTATCAGCATTCAAAAAGACACTACAAGCTTTAAAATTGTTATTAGGATTTATACTTTCCATTCGTTTTAAAGCCACTTCCACTTTATTTTGTCCTAAATTTTCTTGATTACTAATAATTTGTCTATTTAAATTAGTAATATCAACGCTATCATTATCAATAATAGAAATATTTTTAATGCCAAAACGGGTTAATATTTCTAAAGCAAAGCCCCCGACACCGCCAACACCTACTATAACTATTTTCTTTTTTTGAATTTCTTCTAAAATATTTTCATCTATTAATTTTAATATTCTTGCATATTGTTCCATTTTTATAATTTATCAGCATAACTTAAAATTTATTTGCTTTTCCTTCTAATATATTTCCCTAACCTTTACCCTTTTTTATTTTTTTTCAAAGATCTTAAAGATATTTTTATTTTTTATTTTCTTAATATTTAATAATAATTAATACTTTTTGCCTTCTTTTTTCTAATAAATATTTTTAATTTATTAACAAAATTTTAAACATATAAAAACCAAAGGATTGGCCTATTGTGATAAAAGCCCGCTTATCGCAGGTGGGTATACACATAAACTGCTTTAGGATTCTAAGTACAAATGTCTTAGTCTTCAACACCACAGTCTAATTAGATTCCCGTATAATCACTTACTCGGTTTTATGTTAATAAACCAATTTCCCTTTGGTAATTTAAGTGTATCATATCGCTCTTTTAGAAGCAAGTACTTTTCCCAAAGTTCCTAAAATATCTTGTATTTCTTCCTTTTCCAGCATCTTTTTCATTATGTTTTAGCCTTTATTAATTTAAGAATTTTGGGTATTAAATCTTATTATTTATTTTCCTTTTAAAATCAAAACTAATTAGTATGAACTTTCCATCTTTCATTAACATTACAGTTTGTTGAATATGGCATTGGATTAGGCATTTCGAGTTTTATAATCATCGGTAGCTTAAAAGCCCCACCAAAGCCAACACAGTTACCTGGCTGTAATACCTTTTGTTTTTCAATAACATCTTGACTGATATTAGGAAGCATAGTTCTAATATATTCGATATCTTTAGGGTGAGTCATCTTAAATATTAGGAAGTTACTACACTGAGAAATAACGGTATCACTTATTTCAACTGGTCGCTGGGAGATAATATTTAATAAAACCCCATATTTACGTCCTTCTTTGGCAATACGTTCAAATATATTATAACCTAGTAAGAAAGTATCCGCATCTTTAGAAACATATCTATGTGCTTCTTCTAAAAATAAATGGAACGGAATACTAGCTCTTTGTGTACGTGATTTAGCAAATTCAAAGAACATACGAGCATAAATTTTAACTATTACTTTAGCATAGGTATCATCCATATCCTCTAAATTAATATTAATAATTTGAGCTTTTTTACGGTTAGGAGTAGCTACCAACGAAGCAATGTATTGCTCTAAAGTTATGTAATTAGGATAATTAAAATAAGTACCAACGTTACTATTCAAAATCGAATTTAAACGTACTTTTAAGATACTAGCATCGTCTCTTATAGCTTCGTTATGTAAGAAACCCTCGCTAATCAAGGTAAATTCTAATGCACTAGCAAAATCTTTTAAGGTATAATAAACCGGTTTGATCATGATTCTACCTTCTAAATCATCATTAATGAATTTTAAAATATATTCATTTATTAAGACTGATTCGCCAAAGTTACCATGAGAATCAATTTCAAAACAATCACTAAATTTTCTTGTATATCCTACCCCTGGAATATCGGTATCAAAATTAAATTCATTAGTATGACAAACTTGAATTACTTGGAATACTTCGTTTTTCTTTTCTTTAGTCGTCTCATTACTAAATAGGATAGCTAGTAAAGCCTTAGCAATTAAGTGATTTTTATACATTGTTGCTTCATCTGATATGTCCGCAAATACTTTAGCTAGTTTTAAAGCTCGCTCAATAATTGGGATTTGCGTATGGCTACTTACTTGTAACAACAATGTCATATCATCCAAATTTAATAAATGAACTGGTATTGCTAATCTTTGATCAGTTGGATCTGTCGGATTGGTTGTAATAAATTTATAACTATAATTAGGATTTAACTCATTTAATTTGCCAAAAGCCGTTTTATATTCACCGTAAGCATCAAATATAAAAATATTAGCATTATAAGCAATGAAATTAGGGTTAGAAAATAAATTTTGAACCATTCTAGCTACGCCACAAGATTTACCGGAACCAGAATTACCAAAAATAGCCATATGATTTGATAATAAATCATTAATATCAACATAAACAGTATGGCCTTTATAAATAGCTGATTGTCCTAAAATAAAGCTTTTATCGCTATATGTACCCATTAAACTTTTTAATTCTTCATCATTTATTTGTCTTATATTAGATGATAAAACTGGTTTTCTAATAACACCACTTACATATTTATCGCCAATAAACTCACCTAAAAATCTTATTTTTATTATATCGTTATTAACTTCTTCAACTTCGCCAAGAATTCTTTGATTTTCTGCTTCAAACACCACGTTGTTATTCATTAAATCGACATCTTGACCGGGTTGGATTAAGGATTCAACATGAGCTTCACCTTCAGTAATATATTTAATTTTTCCAAACATCTTAACTCTCCTCTATTCTTATAGATAAATTATACCATATTGTTTGAGTAAAGTTAAAAGTTTTTAGTTACTATTATATAAATTATATCTTTATCACTAGTATATTAAATAACAAAAAAGATTACTAATCAAAGTAATCAATTTTATAAATTCAACAATTTTTCAATAGAATTAATTGTAATATTACTACTAAATTTATTACGATAAGCACTAACATTTGCTACCCAAGTTGGATTAGCCATTTTAATGCCATCAATAGTAGTAGGATTATATTTATAACCAATTTGCTCTACTGTTTTTAAACCTTGGTCATAATAGCTAGTCTTTAATAAATTAATGTATTTATAAACACCATATTCGATAGATGGGTAACTAGTTAATCTACCGCCACTCATACCACCAAAAATATTATTTTTATTAAGCATACTTTGAGCTCCTAAATTACCTGTTTCAATCCAAGTAATAGCCTTGGCTGTTTGGACATCAACACCAGGATTTAAAGAAACAAAATATTCAATTAAATTATAAATATATTCTTTGCTACAAGCTTTATAAGAATAATTTCTCTTAAACAGTTCACTCTTATTACTTTCTAAATTAGTAATAAATTCTAACAGTGTAGCATCAAACGAATCTTTATTATTTCCAGTTTGTAATAAATCTAATTCATTAAAAGATGTTTTATTATTATTCTTAATTTCATTTATTAAAGTATTATAATCTATGCCAAACATATTAGCATAAAATTCATAAGTCGTTTTATTCTTCTCAATATTCTCATTAATTTGATTTAATGCTATATCTTCAAGCGTTAGTGTTTTATAAGAATCAATATCCGGCACAACAACCATACTTTCATAGACTTTTGCCTTTTTAAACTTTATATTTATAGGGATTATAATTATACTTAAAATTACCATCGTTAATAAACTTAAGTACATTACTTTCTTCTTCATTCAAGACCTCCTAGTCTTAATTTTCTTATACCCATAATTTATTCTTTAATACATTTTTTGCTTATTTTTCTAATTCTTCTTTTAAAATTTGTTTGGTTAACACTGGATTAGCTTTACCGCGAGTTTGTTTCATTACTTGACCAACAAAGTAATCAAATAAGTTACTACGACCATTTAGATAAGCTTCTTGTTGTTCTTTATTATTAGCAATTATATCCTTAATCATGGTTCTTAAAGTATTTTCATCGGAAATTTGGGCATTATCTTTAGAGATAAATTCTTTTGGTTCTTTCTTATTTTCTAAGGCTTTGGCAAATACTTCTTTAGCTTGTTTGCTAGACAATGTTTTATCTTTGATGGCATCCGTAATTTGTTTTAACATATTTGGGGTCATAAAGAAATCATTGATATCGCTACCGGTTTTATTTAGTTCTGTAACAATATTAACAGTTATCCAGTTAGCAGCAACCTTAGAATCTATCCCTATTATAACACATTTTTCGAAATAATCGGCAATATTTCTTTCTTTGATTAGAATGCTTGCGTCATATTCGCTTAATCCTAAATCATTCATATAATATTTTTTACGTTCAAGTGGTAATTTAGGAATCTCTTTAATTAATTCTTCAATCCATTTTTTATCTAATTTATATGGTGGAATATTAGGATCTAAAAAATATTTATAATCGATAGCATTTTCTTTGGCACGCATACTTATAGTAGTGTTGCTGGCTTCATCAAACCTTCTGGTTTCTTGAACTAATTCATTTACTCTACTATTAAAGTAAGCTTCTCTTTGTCTTTCTTCCTCATACTTAATAGCAGCTTCAATATTTTGGAAGTCAACGCCTTTTATCTCTACTCTTGGTGTTATATATTTGCCATCTTTTTTAAGGTTAATATTAACATCACATCTAATTTGACCTTTTTTAGTATCAGCATCGGAAATATCACAATAACGATAACAATCACGAATATATTCTAGAAAAGCCATTACTTCTTTAGCTGAATTAAAACAAGGTTCGGTAACAATTTCTAAAAGCGGCACTCCAGCACGATTATAATCGATTGTTGTCATTTTAGCAAAGTGGTCTAAACTAGCAGTGTCTTCTTCTAAGTGAATATCGTGGATTAAAGCTTCAATAGTTCTATCATCAACTGGTATTTCTAATTTACCATTAATTCCAACAGGATTAGTACACTGTGTAATTTGATAACCTTTAGG
>CAKOKF010000045.1 GCA_934090775.1 uncultured Bacilli bacterium | reverse complement strand
AAGAGTATTCTCTATATCTAAAAACCAATAAACTTATAATAATGATATAACATATCTTTGATTACGAATAGTTATAATCATTTTAATACTAGAAGCATACTTCATATTATAATCAACTTCTAATACTTTACTACCACTTATATCATTACTAGCAGATCTATCAGTTACACTACTAGTATATGTTTTATCATTATAAACATATTCAAAAGTAACAAAGTTATTATAAAAATCATTTTGTCCATACATACTATAATTTGTAGAATTATCCAATTCTATATTACTTTCTAAAACTATTAAAGTTTTTCTTGAATCACTATTATTAGAAATAGAATTCTTTTTTATAACACAACCATCATTATTACAATTATTATAATCATAAGTATATAAATTATTAATATAATAACTATTTACATAAAAACTAGAATTCTTTAAAGTAGAAGTATTTAAATTAATACTATCTCCTAAATTATACTCTCCATTATCTATAATATTATCATTTTCTCTAGGTGAAACCTTTAATGTTTTATATGTAGGGGTTGCTACCCCATTATTATATTTTACACTATCTAATATTTTTATTTTATAACTATTACTTATTTCATTATCTAAAATACTATAACATAATATATATTTATGTGTCTTTCCAACTTCTATTTTATCTTTATAATATGGTTCTCCCAAATCCTTAAAATAAGTTGATTTATCTAAAATAGGATAAATATATGTATTATCTATTTGTAACCAAAAATTATCCGTATCTAAAGCTTGAGGTATTTTACTTTTATTAGTAACTGCTAAAACTAAGACTAAATAGTGATACTTTTCACTTAATTTATTACCACCATAATCTAATTTGGTAAGATATGAATCTTCTACCGTTATAGCAAAATTACTATAATTAAAAGCTTTATCAACTCTAATATTATTATTTAATTTAATAAGATTACTTATAACAAATATTAATACAAATAATCCTAATACTCCACCAAGACCCATAAATACTAATTTATTTTCTACTATATAGTATTTTAATTCTCTAAGTTTCCGAAAAAAAGTTCTCTTTATTTTATAATCTTCTAATTGAACTCCTATTTCGATTTCAGCATCATCTTCTTTAGCTATATCAATATCATCTCTTAAATTAGTAAATTCTAAAGTACTTAAATCAAAACCAATAAAATTTAAAAAATAAAATATTATAAATAAGAAATTAGGATAAAAAGTAAATTTAGATGTATCTCTATATAACAACGCTGTTTGAGATTCGACTGTATTAAATTCAAAATTATCTAAAACTCCTCTATAAACAAAAGTAAATACTAACAATACACTAAAAAAGACTGTTGATATTAAATAAAACTTAGTATCTTTATCTTTACTTTTAAACAAGACAAATATTATTATATTGATTAGAATTATAATAATTAATACAATTGGTAGCAAAAATCCAATATAAGAAGTTGCTATATTACTTTCTAACGTTGTATAGTTATTACTAACAAAATTACCAAAAAATTGCATAATATTAAAGAATTTAAAAGTTATAAATCCTATTAATAAAATTAAAATAGCATTTATTATTTTAAAATGTTCAATTAAAAATTTAAATGGTTTTCTAATTATCATAACATCACCTATTCTACAATAAGTATAGCATTTAGAAATCTAAAATAAAAGCTAAATTTATTTCTTCATAATTTAATATTTAAAAAAGTAAATAGTCTAGCTACTTACTTTGTTCGATTAATCATTAATTGTCCTGGTAATAAATATATAGTATTATTCATACTAGTAAGTTCATTAACGTTTCTTTTAAACTTATCAGCTACAGTACTTAAAGTATCACCATCTTTAGTAATATAAAAACTATAACCACTCTTAGGAATCATTATCTTTTGATTAGGATAAATATAATCATCCATATTTAACCCGTTTAAGGCTGCTAGTAAAGTTGGATTAATATTATAACGTCTAGCAATAGCATATAAATTATCCCCACTATTAACTGTATAAGTTGTAAAATAATCATTACTTACAGGTACTGCTATATCCATCCCCGCACGAACCATACCTTCATCATAAATATTATTAACACTTAATAATTCTTCTTTAGTTGTATTAAATCTACTCGCAATATCACTTAAAGTTTCATTATAACCAACCGTATATTTATCATACATATAAAAAATCACATCCTAATAGTAGGATATGATTTATAACTCGTAATGTTAATCTTTTTTTATAACGTATTTTTTCTTTTCTTCCATCATAAATTCCGTTATATTAGTTTCTATTTCTGGTAAAGCTTTTTTATCAATATTGGATAAATTTACTAACTCTTTAACGGTATCTATTGTGATAATTCCCCAAATAAGTCCTTGATATACTTCTAAATCATTAAACAAATCAGGTGTAATTGATGTAAGGGCATAACCAACAAACAATCTCGATTGACCTATTAAAATTCGCTTATTAGTCAAAGCTAAAATACAGGTATTAAATATATCTTTATGTGATTCATTTTTTTGCGCAGGAAAAGCATATAAAACTTCTTCACCAGGATTTAAGTGTTTTTCTATTACTGCCGCATGTTTTCTTAAACGCCAATAAATACCACCACTATATCTTCTTTTATATTCCATCACTTTTTGATAAACAGGACCTACTTCTTGTTTTTCTACCGTAACTAACATAAGCACCACCTACCTAAGTTTTACCATAAATATATTAAAAAATCAATTAATATAGTTAGTATATAGATAATAAGCGCCAAAACCAATAGCAATTATAATAACAATTATTAAAATAGCTAATAAAACGGAACCCAAATGACCTTTTTTTTCTTTTGGTTTTTCTTCTACTTTTATCTTAATCATTTCTTTTTCTTGGTCTTTTTGCTCTTCCTTAAGATTAATATCACCAGTAACTTTGTAATGTTCTTCCACTTTTTCATATTTGTTTCTTACTTCTTGATTATGATTAACAGCATTTAAATTAATACTCGTTTGTGTTAGAGCCATATCAATTCGTGACTCCCCAAAACTTAAACGATGTTCCTCTTCTAAACTAGCCACATTATCAATAAGACCAAAAATTATATCAGTTATTACTTTAGCATCTTTACTAGAAGTATTATTATCAATAATAAGACTCATACTCTTTTTATAAGCCGATACATTTTCCATAAGTCCTCTACTTATATCTTTAAAGAACTCATAATAACCATTAAACAAAGTATTTAAGAATACTTCTTTATCAACATACTTATTATTTAAGTTAATTATATTACTCTTTTCCACACTATTACTATAATTAAAAGTAGGTAAAACACTAACGACATTAGAATTTCTATTTTTATAAATACCATAAGTATTTAATTCAATATGATCTTGATTAATAACATACATTCCCAATAAATAATTAATATAATTTAATTTTACTTTATATAAAGCTTTACTATCTAAATTAAAAACATAACTAATAATATTTATTGGAAAGTCAACCAATTCTTTAACAGTTTTCATATCCATAATTGGATTATTTCTACTATTACCATCTAAGTGAATATAATTAACTAAAAATTCAGGAATAGCACTTCTATTTTCTTTGATCATCATGACAATTTTCTTGGATAAATCTTCAATTGTATATACTTCATCATTTAAATTAAGTGCACTTATTAAAATAGTTCCTCTTTGCTTATCTTGAGTAAGTAAATGAAAAGCAGGCATTCCATTAATTCCTAATAATTTTAATATTTCATAATTTATAACATCTAAATCATTTTGATAATTCTTTTCACTACTATTTAAAAAGCCTAAAGATTCTATTGGCATATATGATTCTTTACCCGTTAGCTCATCAACCATTCTTTTTTTACTTAAGACTTTAAAAGTCCTTCTTTTTGGTAAATTTATATTAACATTACTAAGTGGAACTAAGTTAATATTACTAGCTTTTAAATTACCATGGATAGTATCTACTAAAAAATATTTATCTGCATTATAGAAATTGTTCATCTTACTACACCCTTATCTTCTAACTAAATTATAGCAAATTATTGGGTACTTGCAAATAGTTATTTTTTCTTAATTAATCTCTTCTTTTTTATTAAAATTTAGATTCTTTTTTATCTTATTTATCTCCATATTAATTAATGTTTTCGATAAAGTAGTACTTAATAATTTTAAACAGTTAAATATAACTACTTTTGTTTGATTATCTAAAGTACTACTAGCTTTCAATATTTCAAATAAACTCTTTAAGTAATTATCACTAATATCACTTACTCTTTTAATATTACTTTTTTCAAATAATCCAAAAGTTTCATCAATAATTAATTTTCTTTCTTCTAAGTTATAATTAGATAACCACTCATATATAGCTTTATCAAGATTATCGCTTAAAGTACTTTTACTTGTTCTTACAAATTTATCATCATCAATTTGCCAAGACGTGGCCGCATGTTGCATTATTCCTTTAGCATTGCTTTTAACCACATCTAAATTTTCTTGATTAAATAAAACACCAACTAAACTTTCATTTGGAATAATATTATGCAATTTACTTTTTACCATTTTATAACTTAAGCTATCAAATTCTTTTTCACGTAATCCCGGTCCATCAAAAGAATAGATTTCTTTAATTAACATTTTCTTTAAAACGGTAGTTCGAATCGAGCCAACTAAGGCCAAATTACCACCTTTTGAATGGCCACATATTATAACAGCTCTTTTAAATTTACTAATAATTCTTTCAACATATTTGCCAGCAAGTTCTTGTGAAGTAGTCGGGTATTTATAAGAAAGAATAGCATCTTCTTTCCAACCAGCAATAGTGTTATCTGTCCCTTGAAAAGCAATTACTATACGTTTATTAGGCAAAATGAAAGTTACTGCGCCAAATTGCGAATCATCATCTACGATATATTCATAATCATACACTTGAACTTCTTTAAAACGCGGTAAAGCTTTAATTATATCTAAAGTCTTTAAAGCATTACGTTGAGCAATTAAAGATTCTAAAAAAACATCTCGGTTGATATTAACAGCTATCTCTTCTAAATAATATTTTTTATTATTATGAAAATCAATACTATCTATTGGTAAATAAGCTAACTGGCTATATATCAAAATATCTATTTCCGTTTCTTTTTTCTCATTATAAGTAAAATTTCCATATTTATCTATATAACTATAATAATTCATATTCTCTCCCAACTTATAATTTTCTTTCTAATTTAGCTTGATCTTCTTCTTTTAAATTCTCAGTTAAATTTAAATCTTGTTCACAAACCTTTAAAAATATTGGTGTTTCTTTACCTTCTAAAATAGCACGATAATACTCAAAATCACTGCCATATTTTTCATAATAAGGTATAAAACAATTTTCTAAAATCAAATCTACAAATTCCAGCAATTCATCTTTTTCTAAATTGGATAAAGGCCCCGTACAATTTATAATTTCAACTTCTTGAGCTTCAAAGTCATAACCATATATAATTGTGCTTGTCCCTAATGCACTTTCATATATAATTCCGTTTCCATATTTGCGATATAAAAAATCATTCACGGCTATCTTAAAGGCATTTCTAGAAGTTGGATTTAATTTATAGAGCTCTTTTTCTTCTTTTGTCATTGGCAATAAAAAATCTATACTATTTAATTTCCTAACCATATCATCAAATGTATAATTATATTCTAAAATATTACAAGCAATTCCTAAAATATTAAAGAAAGGAATAAATCTTTCTATAACTGGTGTTTCTTTCATATCCAACTTATTATAGCCTGTAAACTTCACCTTATAACCTCTATCAGCTAAGTCCTTATATACTCTTTTTGAATTTAAATAGTTAAAAATAAAAGTCTCTATTATACTACCTATCCAAAATACCATTGGCCCCATTAATATCACTTTCCTCACGCCATTATATTAGCATGTTTAATATGATTTAACAATTATTAATTTATTTATAATTAAATTTTCCAACTTTCATTTTTTTCTAAACCGTCCTTTGGCATACTAGGAATAAATTCATTACATAAATAATCGATCAATTTTTCATTTTCAACTGTTACCCGTCCAGTAGTTCCAACCCCAGAACCAGCAACTTTACTAACTCCTGGTAAATTATTAACCATATTAACATCACATATCTTTGGTATATAATATTCTATTAACGTTTCTTTGGGTCCTACTGATAATTCAATTGTTGAAAAATGGCCATAATCTCGTAACATTAAAATTACTTTATTAGCGCTTAAAGAAATAATATCGACATTTTCTTCTCTTGGATATTTATTATATAATTCCTCACCTAATAATGAATCTTGACCACGTAAAAATATTCTTGATTCTTCTTCTATTCCTCTAGCCTTTATTACAGGTACTTGTTGCATCATCATATTAGAGCTCATTACTCCTGTATGCATATAATGTAAATATTCATTTAAAGTTTTAATATAAGGTATGGAACCACTAATTTTTCTATTAAAGAAATTTGCTACTACAAACTCTTGTTTAACTGCCGTAACAAATTCCGGGCTCATATTACTAATATATTTTTTATAAAAAGTTCTCAATTGATCTAAATCAGCTCCACAGTCTATTAAATTTTTATGCATATCATTTAAAAGATTTTGAATATGTGGCTCCAAATCAGGGTTAAGATTAAAACTATCATTCATCGTTTTTAATCTAAATAAGATATCTTTTAAACCTTTATATAATGTATCAGCATACGAAACCGCCATCGTATTATCTCCACTAACTGGTGGTGCAATTCTAATCATCTCTTCTTTAATTTTATAATCGTTAGCAAAAAATTCTTGTAATTTTGTTAACAATACTTGGCTTCCATTATTTACTTGTATGTTACTATTTGTATCCACTTTTAACACCTCTATCCTAGATAGATTATAACATATAATTTTCATTTCTATAATTTTTAAAAGTAAATTTCACAAAAAATAACATTAATTTGATATCAAAAAAAGCATAATAACTAATTACTAATCATTACACTTATTTATATATTCTAAATATTTCTTTAAATCAATAATATATTATTTATTCTTATTTATTTCATCTTTAACAACTAATCTAATATAGTTTTCTAATTCCGTCATTAACTTAGTTGCATCTATAACCAAATTTTTTTCTTCTTCTTGTTTATCAAAATTAGTAGGTTCTTCACTTTTTTCAATAGCTTGTTTTACTAAATCATCCATTGATACTTCAGGTTCTTCATTATTTATTACTTCTTCAGGAGCTGCCATTATATTAACCTGTTTTATTTCTTCCGTATTTTTAACCGTTTCACTATTCGTAGGCATTTCTACTGAAATACCTGGTGTTACCTCATGGCCAATTCCTGTATTTGGATTTTCAGTTGGATAAATCGCAGGATTATCAATTAAGTTATTAGATTGGGGAACAGTTACCGTTTCTACTGGTCTTTTAGCTACATAATCACTAATTAATTGCGTTTTAGCAGCTTCTTGCACCGCAATTACCCTTGCAAAATCATTACTAGCTTTAATAGTTTTAGGCATTTTAATATAACTAAAAGTAAAACTACTTCCACTAATAATTGCTCGCATTACATTCTTTACTTCACCCCATAAACCTTCATCAGTAATTTTAATTAATGCGTTATCAACAATTTCACTGACTAAAAGTTTTACTAACCCATTTTGATCTAATTCATTAGCAGTAGCGATACAAAAGTTATGTAGAGCACTATTAAATTCAATGCTAAATGCACAAATAGCATCTAATACTACTTTATCTTTATTATCTTTTAATATTTCTATCTTTTCTATCACATTTACCATCCCTTACTCTTTATTTTATATCTTTATAAATCTTACTAATTATAAACCATTTAGCCCCATAAGAACAATATTTTTCTAAATAATTATCTAAAAAACTAATTTTATTATACTTATTATTACTTTTACTATTTCTATAAAATCCTTTAAGTCTTAAAACACTATAACTTATATCTCCTACCACATAATCAAAATCATCAAAATATTCCGTTAACTTCTCACTAATATCCATACTATTTAATATATCATTATCATCTTTAATAACATAATAAGTTATATCATTAATTACTTTCGTTTTCATATTAACATAAGTCCTATCGTAATACCTAAAATTATAATAAAACCAAATAAACTACTAAACATAATTAAGTTAATACTTCCAGTATTATTAGCTAATCGATATTTAGTATTACTTAATTTATTTACTTTAGCCATTAATTTATCATGTGCTCTTATCCCTATCGGATTAATATGAAAATAATTATATATACCATTATTTATTTCTTCTAGAGTAGCACTGTTTAATTTTATTATATCTTTTTCATTTAAATCAAATAGTTTATAAACATTCATATCTAAAACATTATCTTTTTTAGGTATCATCATTAAAGCATAATCTTTTCTACTAAAAACATTACTAAAATAGATTAAAGCTCCATCAGGATCAGTATTATATAATTCATTTATTTTTCGACAAGCAGCATTATTATTTTTAGATGAATATAGTAGATTCTTAAACTTTTTCATTTCTTCTTTACTTACATCAATACTTTGCCATTTTGCATAAAACATATCAATTAAATCTTCTTGAATTATTAAAAAATAAGGATTTTTAAACTGATTATAAACTTTATTATAATTATCTCTTTCTAAGTAATTATTAAGGTCACTAAAAAATTTATTTACTTGGTCTTCACTTAAACCATATTTTGTAAGATTATGTAGTAAATTAGCTGCCCCGTTTTTATGACGAGCAAGATAAGGATTCATTATATCTACTTTACTATATATAAAAGTTAGCATCATTATTATATATACTAAATAATCGGTTGCTAAATCATGATGTTTTTTCTCCGTAAATAAAACATACTTCTTAATAGCAGTATCAAATCCAATCGAAATAAATATATCCAT
>CAKOKF010000044.1 GCA_934090775.1 uncultured Bacilli bacterium | reverse complement strand
AGAGTATTCTCTTAAAGTAATTTTAGGGAATTTTTCATTTCTATTATGAACATTTACCATATAACGAGAACCAACGTAAGTATCTTTGGTAAAATTATGATTATCAAGATAAATTATTTCAGTAATTCCACTTTGAATTATGGCTTTCATACATTCATTACAAGGAAATAAAGTAGTATAAATTTTGGCACCTTTAAGTAGTGATTTGTCATTATTGTATCCTGAAATAGCATTTAGTTCAGCATGAACAACATAAGGATATTTGGTTTGTAAGAACTCCCCTTCCTTACACCAAGGTATCTCTTCATCGCTAATTCCTGTTGGCGCACCATTATATCCCGTTGATAAAATACGATTATCTTTAGAAACAATGACAGCTCCTACTTTGCGGTCAGGGTCTTTTGATCTTGATGATGTCATCAAAGCAAAAGCAGCAAAATAATCATCCCAGTCTATGTACAATGAATTGTTATTTTGTTTTAAATTATTAATTATTTTTTCATTTTCTTGCATATTCAATTTTAAAGTCTTTAAAAGACTCGTCCTTTCTTTGTTACTTTTTTATTTTAAGTATATTTTGCTTTTTAATCGCTTGTCATATTGTATCATAAATTTAAGATATGTTATACTATTTTTAGATAAAGAAAGGATATTATGAATGAAAAAAATTTTAAATATTTTAGTTATTAGTATTTTATTATTTTGTACTGGTTGTAGTAATAATAAAAATAGCGAAAATTTACTTGGTATTGATTTTAATGTTGATAGTAACGAAACTACTTTAAATAATTATGATACTGAAAATCCAGTTGTTGCTATGGAAATTTCTGGATATGGTGCAATTGTAATAGAATTGTATCCAAAAATTGCCCCAAATACAGTTAATAATTTTATTTATTTGGTCAAACAAGGGTTTTATGATAATAACTCATTTCATCGTTTAGTACCAGGCTTTGTTTTACAAGGTGGGGATCCTAAGGGGGATGGTACTGGTGGTCCAGGTTATACCATTAAGGGCGAATTTACTAACAATCGTTTTACCAACACTTTAAAACATACAAAAGGAATTGTTTCCATGGCAAGAAGTACTGCAAATGATTCGGCTGGTAGTCAATTTTTCATTATGTTGGACACAGCTACTAATTTAGATAATAATTATGCGGCTTTTGGAAAAGTAATTGACGGTATGGATGTTATTGATAAAATTGCTAATACAGAGATTGTAAGTAATAACGAAACTGGTAAGCTAAAGAAAAATTTAACAATTAAAAAAGCTTTAGTAGATACTAAAGGAAAAGAGTACGATGAACCAGTAAAAATTACTGAATAAATGATAAATTTAAAAAAATACACTCTAAAATAGTGTATTTTTTAGTACTTTAAAATTATTTCTATAATATTTCTTTAGATTTAAAAAATATTAAATACTCCTAAGGAAACTAAACCCATAATAATTCCTGCTAAAACAACGCCACCCATAATAGCAATAACGCTCTTTTTAAAATCAAGATTTAAGAGAGATGCTGCTAAAGTTCCAGTCCATGCACCTGTACCAGGAAGAGGAATTCCTACAAATAAAAATAAAGCTAAATAAACGTTACGACCGGCTTTTTCTTGTAATTTTTTTCCACCTTTGTTACCCTTTTCTAAACAAAAGGTAAAAAATTTTTTAGTTAATTTTTTATCTTTTCCCCATTCTAAAACTTTGCGAGCAAAAAAGAAAATAAATGGCACTGGTAACATATTTCCTAAAATAGCAGTGATATATGATGGGAGTAATGGTAACTGAAAAGCTACTGCATAAGGAATGGCTCCACGAAGTTCAATTAAAGGAACCATTGAAATTAAAAAAACTATTAAATATTTTAAAAACATAAATTTCACCTGAACTAATTTTAGCAAAAAAAAATAAGAAAGGGAATACCTTTCTTAAAAAGTGTGAGTTTATTGTTTATATGTTATCTTAATTGTATAGGGTTTATATATGAATTATCATAATTACATTATGATTTCTTGTATCTTCCATTAACTTTCAATGTATCGTTAATGTCCACAAGCGTTTGATTTGGCTAATTCTTAACCTATCTTTATATCTTTTACAAGATATATTTTTTATATAATAATTAAATTTTTTACATCTTTTTAATTACCTTTTTTCTTTCTAATTGATCAATCTTCCTTTCACAATTACATAGTACCAATCAATTATGAAAAATATGTGATAGAAAGGTGAAAGTTATTTTTTCGGTAATTATTTTTTAAAAGTAACTGAAGTAATAAATAATATTTAATTAAGGTTATTATTTTTTGACTTGAAAATAAAAGGTTGTTCCCTTATCTTTAATACTATTAACACCATATTTAAAATTATGTTGTTCTAAAATATTTTTTACTATTGATAAGCCTAGACCTGTGCCAACCACATTACGTTTATGGTTTTTTTCTTTTTTATAATAACGATTCCAAATATTTGGTAAATCTTTTTCATCAATACCTTTACCAGTATCAATTATTTCAACTTTGCAATCTTTACTATGTTCCGTAATTTTTATCGTAACTGTTAAATCATCACCCGTATAATTAATAGCGTTGTTAATAAGATTATAAATAACTTGACTGATTCTTTTCTTATCAGCTTTTACCATTACACTTTCAGGACTTTCTAGTATTAATTTATAATTTTCCGTTTCTTTAATTATTTGATATCTTTTTAAAATATCGTTAATTAATTCAACAAGATCAAACTTTTCAATATTTAAAGTATCTTGATTATTTTGTAATTTACTTAGCTCTAAAATATCATTGACTAAAATATTTAAACGATCGGTTTCATCAATGATAACATTTAAATTTTCTCTAGTCTTTTCTTTATTATCTATAGTAATGTCTCTAATCATTTCAGCATATGCCTTTATCATAGTTAAAGGTGTTTTTAAATCGTGAGAAACATTGGCCATTAAGTCTCGACGATATGAGTCAGTTTTAGAAACTTCCTGCTCCAAATAGTTAAGATTATTAGCAAGTTCATCGATTTCTTGAATACCTGTCATGTTAAATTCAACGTTGTAATTACCTTCGGCTAATTTTTTGGCATTTTTAGTCATATCGCTTATTGGTTTAGCAATTCTTCGAGATAAAAATAAAGCAATTATAATTGAAAATAAGATCGCTAATAAAGTAATATAAATCAATTGATTTTTAATCAAGGATGTAGTGGTACCAATATCTTCTAAAGATGTAAATAAGAAAATGTAACCGTTACCTTTTTTTATCCCATATAACAAAGAAACACTATTATTAATAGGGTTTAAAATTTTTTCAAATGATGTTTCTTCACCTGATTGTTTAAATTTAACTAACTCTTTCTCTATTATTTTGTTACGTCCTAATAAACAAGATGAAATTTTATTATTATAATAATATTGGTTTCCATAATAGTCCATGTATTCTAGACAAATATTATTATCTAAAGTTATATCATCCATAGATTCTATAATATTATTACTATCGATAGCAATAATTTTTGTTACAAGTTCATTCATATAATTAATTTGATATTTTTCATAATATATCTTAAAGAAAACAATTTGTATTAACCACAATAAAAGTAGAATAGATATAGAAAAAACAATTAAATATTCTAAGGTTTTAAAATGTAAAGAATTTCTTAAGTTTTTTATTTTAATTTTGGTATTCAAATTTATATCCTATAGCTCTAACCGTAACAATGAATTTACGATATTTTCCTAAACTATTTCTTAATGTTTTGATATGAGTATCAATCGTACGATCGTCACCAAAAAAATCATATCCCCAAATATTTGTTAACAATTGTTCTCTCGATAAGGCAATATTTTTATTAGTTACTAAATATTTTAAGAGATCATATTCTTTAGGAGTTAAATTAATTTTCACATTATCTACTCTTACTTCGTGAGCTAAATCATTAATGATTAATCCTTCAAATTTATATGTGTAAGTATTGGTACTGTTTCTTTTTAAAATAGCTTTAACACGTGCTACTAATTCTTTGGGGCTAAATGGTTTTGTTACATAATCATCTATGCCTAAATCAAAGCCGATTAGTTTATCATACTCTTCACTTCTTGCAGATAGCATTATAAAAGGAACATCTTTTATTTTTTTTATTTCTTTACATGCTTGATAACCATCCATTTTTGGCATCATTATATCCATAATAATCAAATTGTAATCGTTATTTTTAGCTTTTTCAATTGCTTCTTCACCATTGCCAGCTTCATCAACCGTATAATCGTCCATGGTTAAGTATTCTTTTATAACATTTCTTATTAGATCTTCATCATCTACTACTAGAATTTTCAAGGTCTTCACATCCTTACTTATTTTTTGTTTTTTTAATTTAAGATTTTCTTAAATCGTTGTTATTTTATTACAGTTATGTGAAAAATATATGAAAAAAAGAACTTAGAAGTTAGCAACATTATGATAAATATCAGTAACGTCATCAATGTCATCTAATAGATTATAAAGTCTTTCAAACAACATTTTATCTTCTTCATTAAGTTCTACTTCCTCTTTGGCATACCAGCCAATTTCATCTAATTCGTAATCTACATTTGGAATGATATTTTCAACCACATCCTTTAATTTATGTTGATCACTTGGATTTACTGATATAGTCATTAAACCATCTTTGTAAGTTTCATCGATAGGCTCAATCCCGGCATCTAAAAGCGCCATTAAAACGTTCTCTTCACTATCAGTCTTAAATGATATTATATTTAAATAATCGTAATTATAAGATACTGAATTGTTGACCCCTAAACTTTTATGTACCTTATTAAAAGCTGCTCTTACTTCACCAACCGTACGATTAACATTATCCGTTAATGTTTTAATAATTAGAGTTGAGGCGCCAGGTCCAAATCCTTCATACATGACTGTTTGATAATCTTCTTGGCCAGCTCCTTTTGCTTTGTCAATAGCTCTTTTAATAATATCGTTTGGAACTTCTTGTTTTTTTGCCTTTTCTACTAATCTTTTTAATTTAATATTAGTATCAATATCAGGATTACCCTTGGCTGCTAAATACAACTCTTTAGCGAAATTGGTATAAATTTTTCCACGAGCAGCACCTGTTTTTTGAATACTTGCTTTTCTTACTTCGTATGCTCTTCCCATAAATAATCTCCTTTTCTTTTTTATGCTTTTCTTATTATATTATAGGGTTTAAAAATTCGCAACTTTTTTATAAAATTGAAAATTATATTTTTGTCTTTTAATTTGTTTAAATAATTTTGCTGAATATTTTTAAGTGCAGTTGTTACACTATATATTTGATAGTGATTTATGTTACAATAATCCATACAATATTCTAATGCCTTTAGAACAGCTTCTTTATCCGTTTTTACTTTAAAGAAGTGTTTGATCCTGTTCATATAATTTTTTGATATTTTTCTAGTTAAAAATTTGATAATAATATTATGAGTGTACGTAAAGGTGTATTTGTATCCATCGTAGTTTCTTAATACTCTTAAAGTATCATAATAACCCAGTAGTATGTTTTCTCTTATTTTTTCACGATTAAGTTCTAAAATATTGCAAATATTTTTAGACGGTCTAATAGTTATAACTTTGGTATTCTTTTTAGCTACGTTTCGATGACGTCCAATTCCATTAATTCTTATTTCATAAACTGTATCATAATTTTGGTCAATCAACATTTTTATGGGACAATTATCAAAAAAGCCACCATCTATATAAATATTATTGTCTATTATAGGAGTAAGTTTAAAAATTGGTAGAGAGCAACTAGCAACTAAATAATCAACAAGTTTGGCTTTTGGAATTTTATCTTTGTCGATGTAAATAGGTTCAAAATCATGTAATTTTACTGTTACTAATCCAAAATACTTTTTTGATTTATATAGTCTTTCTTTATCAATTATATTTTCCGCTAAATTTCTTATTTTTGATGTAGACAATCCCTTTTGTTTAAGAGTTGTTATAATAGTACTGTTTAATCCTTTTAACGCTTTAATGGTTCCTTGTTTCCCATTAATATAATCAGCAAATTCTTGATTGATATCTAATAATTTTTCAGGTTCAAGTGTTTGCCAAAAATCCAATAATTCTTTTTCTTGTCCACTTGCCAATAAACACGCATTAAATGAACCAATAGAAGTTCCAACAAATCCACTTATTTTAATATGGCATTTTTTAAAAGCATAGTAAGCTCCGATTTGATAGCTCCCTTTTAAGCCACCACCCTCTAAAGCTAAACCAATTTTTTTTACCATTAATTTCCTTGATTAGTTATTTTGCCTGTTGTTAATGCCATTTTGCCACTAAAAGAACCATTTAAAAGATTTGCTTGATCATTATCTGTATAACTTAACCATATTCTAAAGATATATTGATGTGTATCTTGTGGTGATATTGTGATGTCCGTAGTTGTTAAAGTATAATCTTTACCAGATGTTGCATCAGCAAAAGACCCAGTGGCAATTTGTGTTTCTCCGCTGTCATTTTTTTGTGCAAGTTCCCATTTAAAATCACTAGAAACAAAATTATCTGAAATAGTAAAGTCAGTTAAGTATAAAGTGTAATTTGTTGTAATTGTTGAAGTATATTTTGATGTCACAGAAAATAAAGTATATGGTGCACTAACTTGACGTTCTGAATCCTTTATTAACATCAAATTTGCATCATTAATGTATTGGCTTGTTAAAAATTCAATATCTAAATTTGCATTTTTTACCGTCGTAGCATTTATTTTATCGGCTACTGTTATTTTTGCAAGATAGTAAGCTCGTGACAGTGCAAAAGTAACTGTCGCTATTATCAAAGTAATTGATATGTAAAGAATAACATGTTTTACTGTTTCATTTGTATTCATAAAGACACCTCCGTACTATAATAAGTATATCTTAAATAGCCAGTATTTACAATATGCAATTTTTTGATGTTAATAATTTTTAATATAATTCTTCACTAGGATTAGCATTTAAATCCAAATTAGCAAATTGTTTATTTAAATAAAGTGGATAGGCAGCTGCACCGATCATCGCAGCATTATCTGTACAATATAATAATTTTGGTATTGATAGGCTAGCATCATATTTTTTGGCCAATTTAGTTATTTCTTCTCTAATATATTTATTAGCTGAAACACCACCAGCAATAATAATATTTTTAATGTTTGTTTGTTTAATAGCTAGTTCTAATTTTCGTACTAATTGATCCGTAGCAATTGTTTGAAATGAACAGGCTAAATCTTCCTTATTTATTTCTTTATTACGCTGATTTTCGTTATGAATAAGATTTATAATGCTTGATTTTAATCCACTAAAACTCATATTAAGCGAATCATCATTCATTGGAATTGGTAACTTATAACTTGGCTTACCATTTATGGCCATTTTTTCAACGTTTGGGCCACCTGGATATTTTAATCCTAATACTCTAGCGACTTTATCATACGCTTCACCAATAGCATCGTCTAACGTTCCACCCAACACTTTAAATTTATAATCATCCTGCATGTAAACAATATCGGTGTGTCCGCCACTAATAATAAGTGCTAAAAGAGGAAATTTCATTGTATTGTCCAAGTTATTTGCATAAATATGACCAGCTAAATGATTTACGGCTATTAACGGTTTATTATAAATCAAAGCTAATGTCTTAGCAGCTTCTACTCCAACTAGCAAACTTCCCATTAGTCCAGGACCATAAGTGACTGCGATAGCATCTAAGTTATCAATACTCATATTTGCTTTTTTTAATGTTTCATCTAAAACTATAGTTATATTTTCCGCATGCATACGGGAGGCAATTTCAGGAACAACACCACCATAATTTTCATGAGTTGATATTTGAGTATTTATAACTATTGATATTACTTCTTTACCATTTTTAACTATTGCCATACTTGTTTCATCACAACTTGATTCAATGGCTAAAATATATACATCTTTCATTTATTCTTAACCTCCTTTACCATAAATAAAGCATCTTCATTTTTATAATATTTTTTTATTTTTCTAATAATTTTAAATTCTAATTTTTGGTAAAATGCAATAGCTATTGCATTGCTTTCTCTAACTTCCAAATTTAATTTTGAAAGATTATTTTCAACAATAACGTAATTTATTAACTTTGTTCCAATATTTTGATGACGGAATCTTTCTAATACAACAATATCAACAATGTCGGCTTCTTCAAAACTTACAGTTATATGTACGAAAGCTACAACCTTTTTTTCGATTATATAAACATAAATCTTTTGATTTCCATCATTAATTATATCATTTAAATTATATAGATTAATATAATTTGAATTAACAGTTTGACCTAAATTGTAAATAGATTCAAAATCATTAATATCAATTTTTCTTATCATTTAGTGCCTCAATTGATTTTATATATAATGGATTAGCATTATAGCAGTCACTTTTAAGTAAATATTTGTAATTTGGTATTTTACTGTAATTAATTTGATCAACAATTATTTCATTAGCTAATAACGTTTTTGACTTAACGTAACTTATATCTTCTATCATTTTATCATCTAAAAATTTAGCCTTATAATAACCATTATTTTCTAAGACAGCAAATTCATTAAACCCTTTATTGTCTAATGCTGATAATTCTAAATAATTAACTGTATAAATAGGAATGTTTAAACAATAGGAAATAACTTTAGAAATTGTTATGGCAATTCTAATTCCAGTAAATGAACCCGGACCATTACAAACTATTATTTTAGAAATTTCTTTAAATTCAATGTTTGATTGTGCAAATGTTTCTTTTAATAATGGTAATACATTTTTGCTTGTTTTATCACAATTTTTGATTGTGGAAATTTTTAATATATTATTGTTTCTATAAATGACTATTTGAATATCTTTAAAGTGAGTATCAATAAATAAAGTAATCATAAGTTCCTCTTTCCCGGGATATATTATATCATTATTAAAATAAATATGCATTAAAAAGATGCAATCAATAGCGCCTTTTTCTTTTCTTGTTTTTTAACGCAAAAAAAAAATAGGCAACTTCCTATCTTCGCATTCACTATTTTC
>CAKOKF010000043.1 GCA_934090775.1 uncultured Bacilli bacterium | reverse complement strand
CTAGTTAGCAGTTGTCAAATGATTGAAAGCGAATCAACTTGGTTATGGCATCAAGAAATAGAAGCCGCTAAAGAATATTTAGTATTTGTTAAGACTAAGAAAAACTTATCGACTAAAATTTATAATGTGGTTCGTAAATACCATAGTTATGAAACATTTGAATTCGCTATAATGCCAATAACTAGCACTAGTAAAAATTATCTTGCTTGGATAAATAACGAAGTAAGAGGAAAAGAATATTAGAAAATATTATTATTAATTATTTTTTAATATTTTTTTTGTCATAATTTTGACAAAAGCTAAAATTTGTCTAAAAATAATACAACTATAAAAGATTGTTTATTGTATAAAACTTTTAAAAATGTATAATTCTAATTATAGAAAATAAGGAGGAATTATTATGTATTATGGAGCTGGAACTTATGAAGCCTTTGCTCACCCAGAAAAGCCTATTGGCGTTGACAAAAAGAAAGCGTATATCATTGGAACAGGTCTAGCTGGCTTGTCCGCTGCTTTTTATTTAGTGCGTGATGGTCAAATGAAAGGCGAAAATATCCATTTACTAGAAAAATTAGAACTTGCTGGTGGCTCTTGTGATGGTAGAAAGGATATTACTAAAGGTTTTTATATGCGTGGCGGTCGCGAAATGGACAACCACTTTGAATGTATGTGGGATATGTTCCGCGACGTGCCATCTATTGAAAATCCTAAAGTATCAGTGTTAGATGAATATTATTGGTTAAATAAACACGATCCCAATTACTCATTATGTCGTGCGACAAAAAATCGTGGTCAGGATGCTCATACTGATAAATTATTTAAATTAGATAAAAAATCAGCTATGGCTTTATCAAAATTATTTATTACTCCCGAAAGTGAATTAGAGGATAAAAAAATATCCGAAGTCTTGCCAACTAGTTTTTGGAGTACGAATTTTTGGTTATACTGGCAAACCATGTTTGCCTTTCAAAAATGGTCTTCAGCTTTAGAAATGAAAAGATATCTTTGCTGTTATGTTCATCATATTGATGGTTTACCGGATTTCTCAGCCTTAAGGTTTACTAAATATAATCAATATGAATCAATGATTTTGCCTTTAACAAAATATTTGGAAAGCCATGGTGTAAAAATAGAATATGGTATTGATGTGAAAAATGTCATTATTGAAAATTTAGGCACCAAAAAACAAGCCAAAGAAATTAAATATTTAAAAGATAATGAAGAAAAATCTATTTCTCTAACTGAAAATGATCTAGTATTTATTACTAATGGTTGTTGTACTGACACTTCTTGTTATGGTGACCAAGCAACAGCCCCTGATTTATCTAACATAAAAAATGGTTATGGTGAGTCTTGGGATATGTGGAAAAATATTGCTAACCAAGCAAGCAATGGGGAATATGGCAATCCAATGAAATTTTGTAGTGATGTAAATGCTACTAACTGGATGAGTGCTACTATTGCTACTAGCGATGAAGAAATAATTAAACATATTATGGAAATTTGTAAACGTGATCCTCGTAGTGGTAAAGTAACTACTGGTGGTATTGTTACCGTCAAAGATAGTGTGGATAACTGGTATCTTTCATGGACAATTAATCGCCAGCCACAATTCAAGAGTCAAGATAAAGGAATGATTTTAGTTTGGGTATATTCACTTAACACTAATAAAAAAGGTAACTTTATGAAAAAGCCGATGCGTGAATGTACAGGTAGTGAAGTTTGCCAAGAATGGTTGTATCATATCGGTTTCCCTGTCGATAAAATTGAAGAATATGCCAATACCAAGTGCAACACAACTACTTGCTATATGCCATATATTAATGCCTTCTTCCAACCACGTAAAAAAAGCGACCGTCCATTAGTAGTACCTCAAGGCTCAATTAACTTTGCTTTTCTAGGTCAATTTGCTGAAACTCCAAGGGACACAATCTTTACAACTGAATATTCTATGCGTACAGGTATGGAAGCTGTGTACACCCTTCTTAATATTGACCGTGCTGTTCCTGAAGTATGGGGCAGTTGCTACGATGTTCGTGAACTTTTAAAAGCAGCTTATTATGCTGTGGATAAAAAGAGTATAGATGAATTACCACTTAGCCTTGTCGAAAAGGAAATGGTAAAAATTTTACTTAAAAAAATTAAGAACACTGATATTGAATTACTTCTAAAAGATAGTGGTTTACTTAAATAATCATTTCAAAAAAATTTAAACTTGAGTATTATTTCCAAAATTATTACTCCCTAACTTATTAATTAAAGATCAAAACATTACTTAAAAGAATTTTTAGTAAATTTGGTCTTTTTTCTTGTTTAAATAATTATTTCTAAAGTATAATTAATGTGGTGAATTTATGAGTAGTTTAACAACTAAAAAAGCAATTTATTATGCTTTGAAAGAATTATTAAAAGAGCAACCATTTAATAAAATAACTATTAATGATATTGCTAAACAGTGTAATATTAATCGTCAAACTTTTTATTACCACTTTATCGACAAAGAAGACTTGGTTGAGTGGATATGTAAAGAAGAGATGGGTAGTGTTTTAAATAGTAAGGATAAGTGTCAAACATGGCAAGAAAAGTTTTTGGCAGTTTTTACCTTAATGTTGGATGAAAAGTTATTTATTGTAAATATTTACCATTCTGTATCTTTAGAAATATTACGCGATAATCTTTATCGCCTAGTTTTTCCAATTATTTATGAAGAAATAGATAAAATATCTAAAAATAATCAACTTGCTGAACAAGAAAAAGTTTTTATAACTGATTTTTATAAATATGCTTTTGTAGCTATTGTTTTAGATTGGGTAAAAAATGACATGCAAGAAGACCCAAAATTAATTGTCGATAAAGTTAGTAATTTAGTAACGGGTACTATTAAACACGCTTGCTTGGCGATGAAATAATTTTATTTTATGAAAAGAACTAGTATTATCAAAATTTGACTTTGATATAAATTTATTTTCCGACCAAATATCATAAGTCTTATTTCTTTTGAAAACTAGTTATTTTTTTATGTTTTAATTACCATTATTTAAACTTGTTTATAATTTTAAAAAAAATACTTGCTTTTTATTAATTTCTACTTTATTTTATATATCTATATAACATAATGAGTTTATAAAACTTATTTCCTTATTATATATAGCCATTTTTTATAACGTTATATTATCATGCTTAAACCGTCATAACTTTAATATCTAAAAAATCATCACGATAATTAAGTCTAACTAAAAGATAGATACCATTTTTTACTTTTATTTAAATTATTTATTTACCTTCTTAAAATATTAAAAATTTTATGATTAAAAGTTTTCTTTAAAAGACTTTTATTATATAATCGAACTAAGTGAGGAAAAATATGAATGAAACAATTATAAAAGAATTAACTAAAGAATTAAATATTAAAGACATGCAAATTAATGCCGTTTTAAAGTTATTAAGTGAAGGCGCTACTATCCCTTTTATTGCTAGGTACCGTAAAGAAGTAACCGGTAATTTAAATGAAGATGAAATAAGAACAATTGAGGAATCTTATCGTTATCAGGAAAATTTACTAAAGAAAAAAGAAGATACCATTAGACTAATTGACGAAAAAGGTTTACTTACTGATGAAATCAAAAATAACATTTTAAACGCAACTAAACTTGCGGAAATTGAAGATATTTATCGTCCTTTTAAAGAAAAGAAAAAAACGAAAGCCACTGAGGCTATTAAAGCTGGATTAGAACCGTTAGCTAAAAAAATAATGGCTTTTCCTGAAAGAGGAAACATAGAAAGTTTAGCAAGTGGCTATAATATGGATGTGGATAAAGCTGTTGAGGGTGCCGGCTATATAATTGCCGAGTGGATAAGTGATAATGCATCAACTCGTAAATATATTCGTAACTTTATAACCAATACTGGCTTTATAGTCTCTACTAAGAAAAACAAAGCTGAAGATGAAAAGAAGACTTATGAAATGTATTATGAATTTCGTGAAAAGATTAAATATGCTAAACATTTTCATATTTTAGCTATGAATCGTGGCGAAGATGAAAAAATTTTAAATGTTAGTCTTGATTATGATTTTGATAATATTTTATTAAATCAAGAAAGAAAATTTATTAAAAATGACAAATCATTTGTCTATGAAATTGTTAAAAATGCAATTAAAGATGCTTTAAAGCGCTTAATCTTACCTAGTGTCGAAAGAGAAATAAGAAGCGAATTAACTGAAGAAGCTTCAAGTAAGGCAATTTTAACCTTTCAAGATAATTTAGAACATTTACTTTTAACACCACCTATTAAAAACTCTAATGTTTTAGGTTTTGACCCCGCTTTCCGTACTGGGTGCAAATTAGCTGTTTTATCGCCAAGCGGAGCCTTGGAAACTATTGCGGTTATTTATCCCCATGAACCGGTTAATGATAGAGCAGGCGCTGCTAAAAAATTACTAGAACTTATTGATAAATATAAAATTGATATTATTGCCATTGGTAATGGTACTGCTTCTCGTGAATCGGAAAAATTTGTTAGCGAAACTATTAAAGGGACAAATTGCAAATATATAATTGTTAGTGAAGCTGGTGCCAGTATTTACTCAGCCTCACCACTAGCTAAGGAAGAATTTCCTGATCTTACAGTTGAAAAGAGAAGTGCCATTTCCATTGGCCGTCGTCTTCAAGACCCGTTATCCGAGTTAGTAAAAATTGACCCTAAATCAATTGGCGTTGGTGAGTATCAATATGATGTTAATCAAAAAGAGTTAGCTAGCGGCCTTGACTTTACCGTGTTAAAAGTTGTTAACGAAGTTGGGGTTAATATTAATACTGCTAGCCCATCTATCCTAAAATATATCTCCGGTCTTACCAAACCAGCCATTACTAAATTAATGGCCGCTAAACCATTTAAAACTCGTGAAGATATTGCCAATGTGAAAGGAATTAGTGCCAAAATTTATGAACAAGCCATTGGCTTCTTAAGAATAAAGGATGGCTTAAATCCCTTAGATAATACTGGAATTCATCCTGAGTCTTATAATTTAACTAATAATATTTTACGAGAACTAAACTTAAATATAAAAGATATTAATAATGAGGCGTTTAAAGAAACATTAAATAAAGCTAATCCTAAAGAACTAGCACTTAAATTGAATGCTGATATTTATACAGTTACGGATATTTTAAAAGAACTAGAAAATCCGGGGTTAGATATTCGTGAAAATCTTGATGCCCCTATATTAAAAAGTGATATTTTGACCATTGATGATTTAAAAATAGGTATGCAGTTAGATGGTACTGTCCGTAATGTTACTTCTTTTGGCGCTTTCATTGACATTGGTCTTCATGATGATGGTCTTGTCCATATTTCTAAAATGAGTAAAAACTTTGTTAAAGATCCTAAAGAAATTGTAAAAGTTGGGCAAATTGTTAAAGTTTATGTTTGTGATATTAATAAAGAAAAGCAAAAAGTTGGTTTATCTTTAATCCCTATCGTTTAAAAATTGAAATAGTGAGCATAATAATATAAGGCCGAAGAAATTTAAAAAACTATGCAAACTAAAAATCATAATAAAAGACCTAAAAAGCTTTAGAAAAGAGGATAAAATGATCAAAAAATTCCAAACCCTTAATAAAAGCAGTAAAAAAAATAATCTTAAAAATTCAAGTACAAAGAAGTTAATAAAGACTAATAAAGAACGAAAAGTTGATGAAAATATTAAATTAAAAGAAATTCACAATGTAAAAAAAGCAGTTACTATTTCTAATAATTCTAAAAAAACCCAAAAAGAATTGTTACCTAAAAACAAGTTTAATTTTAATAACAAAATACCAGTATTTATCATTACTTATATTATTCTATTATATTTAGAAATATTTTATAAAATTAGTATTTTTGGCTTTTCCCAACCTATAAAATCAAATATCTTTGTTCTTTTACTCTTACTTTTACCAATTAGTAGTATTATTGCAATTTTAAGTAATTTAACTAAAAATACGCACAAAAACAAAATAATTTATTTCTTTTTAGTAGCTATAATTACTATTTTCTTTAGTGTTGCTTTAATATTTAAAAAAGTTTTTAATACTTATTTTTGTTTATCCTTATTTGGCTTAACTGATCAAGCTATTGCTTTTACGGGTACTGCTATATTAGAAATACTAAAAAATATTTTGTATATAGTTGGGTTATTTTTACCTTTCATTATAATTTTAATATTTAATAGAAACTTAAACTTTTCTTACTTAAATAAAAGGGAAGGGGCCTTAAATTTATTAGGACTTTTCCTGAGTATTCCTCTTTTTGAAATTATTACTTATCCAAATAAAGACCAAGAAAATTCTATTTATCAACTTTTTAATAACAACTATAATAATGCTCTAAACATAGAAACTATTGGCGTATTGCCAGCTCTTTATCTTGATATTAAAGAATTACTTTTTAAATATGATAATAAAACTAATATTGACGATCCAGTTATGTCTGAACCAACTCTTGGCGAAGATGAAAATTCCAATATTGAGAATAATGACCAACTAACTTCGACACCTAATCAATATACTTATAACAATTTAGATATTGACTTTAACAATCTCATAGCCAATGAAAAGAATAAAACCTTACTATCAATGCATAAATATTTTCAAAATACGGAAGGTACTTTAAAAAATGAGTATACTGGTCTTTTTAAAGATAAAAATTTAATAGTTATTATGGCAGAAAGCTTAAATACTATTGGCATTCGAGAAGATATAACACCAACACTATATAAATTAGCTACTACGGGATTTAATTTTACTAATTTTTATACTCCTGTTAATTTAAGTACTATTGGTGGCGAGTTTCAAAATTTAACGAGTCTTTTTGCTAATCTAAATGATTTAAATAAATACTTCCGAAAAGGTACCAATTATTTTCCATTTGGATTAGGTACAGTTTTTAAAAATAAAGGTTACGATGTTAAGGCATATCATGCTAATGATGCATCTTTTCAAAATCGTAATACTTATTTACAAACTATGGGATTTGATTATTTTAAAGCAAAAAATACGGGCTTAGAAAAACTAATGGACTGTACGACTTGGCCAGCCAGTGATAATGAAATGGTTCAGGTAACTGCTGATGAATGGTTAAATTCTTCTAAATTTTTAACATACTATGTATCAATATCATCACACATGCCTTATAATAAAAGTGGCAATGCTATTGTCAGTAAAAATTGGTCGTTAGTTAAAGATTTAAAATATAGTGACGAAGCAAAAGGCTACTTAGCCAGTGTTATCGAATTAGATAAAGCTGTAGCTAGTTTAATTAAAATTTTAGAAACTAATAATAAATTAGATGATACTGTAATTGTTATTATTCCTGATCATTATCCATATAGTATGAATATTAATTCTATTAATGAATTATCAACATATAAGCGTGATGATACTATTGAGGTAAACCATAATTCTTTAATTATATGGAATAATAATACTCCTAGTACTACGGTTACTAAAACTGCCAGTCAACTTGATTTTCTTCCAACTCTTTATAATTTATTTGGTATTGACTATGATTCTAGACTTTTCATTGGTAAAGATATTTTATCTACCAGTCCAGGACTAGTTTACTTTCAAAATAAAAGTTGGGTTAGTGATTATGGTACTTATTATGCTAATACCGGCAAATTTATTATTAAAGAAGATCAAGAACTTCCTGAAAATTATATAAATAATATCAATAAAATAGTTGCCAATAGAATAAATATGAGTAAACTTATAATTGAGAATAATTATTATGAAAAGGTTTATAATAATGAATAATAAATAGAAAAGCCATAGCTTTTTTAAATAAAAGGTCTCATGAATATTAAAAAATATTATTGGATATGTACAAATTATAAAAATTAAAGTAAAATTAAAAAATAAAAGATGAAAGAAAGGCATCAAGTATTTGATGAAGTAAAATTATGTGTGGAATAGCAGGTTTTGTTGATAAAACAATTAAAAATAAGAAAAAAGTAATTAAAGATATGGCAGAACGTATAAAATACCGTGGTCCTGATGGAGAAGGTTATTTTATTGATGATGAGGTAGCACTTGCTCATCGTAGATTAGCTATAATTGATCTATCTAGTGGCGGTCAACCTCAATATAACGAAGATAAATCATTAGTTATCGTTTTTAATGGGGAAATTTATAACTTTGTTGAATTAAAAGCTGAATTAATAAAAAGTGGACATAAATTTACTAATAAAAGTGATACGGAAGTAATTATTCATGGCTACGAAGAATGGGGCTGTGATGTTACAAAACACCTACGTGGTATGTTTGCTTTTGCTATTTGGGATACAAAACAAAAAACATTATTTATGGCTCGAGATGGTTTTGGCATTAAGCCTTTATACTATGCTAAATTTGGTAGTAGCTTTATGTTTGCTTCGGAAATTAAAGCTTTTCTAGACCATCCTAAATTTAAAAAAGAATTAAATAAAGAAATATTAAGTAGTTATTTATGTTTTAATTCAACTCCCACTGAAGAAACTTTCTTTAAAGGCGTCTTTCGTGTCGAACCAGGCTATCAAATTTTATACAAAGATGGTAAAATTCATAAAACGCAGTTTTTTAAATTAGAATTTGCTGAAACTAATGAAGATATGGATACTATTGTAGAAAAAATCAAAAAAGCTATGGATAATTCTGTTAAATATCACCAAATTAGTGATGTTGAAGTAGGTTCCTTTTTATCAAGTGGAATAGATTCTTCTTATTTGGTATCAATTGCTAAACCGGATAAAACCTTTACTGTTGGTTATGATAATCCTAAATATGATGAAATTAAGTATGCAAAAGATTTAGCTGATAAGCTAGGTATTGAAAATAAATCTAAAAAGATTACTAAAGAAGAGTATATGAAGGCTTTTCCCAACATTATGTATCATATGGATGAACCACTTGCTGACCCTTCGGCTATCGCCTTATACTTTGTGGCTGAAATTGCTTCCAAGGACGTTAAAGTAGTAACTTCCGGGGAAGGAGCCGATGAATTATTTGGCGGGTACTTATCTTATCGTGAAGAAGTTGACCAAGCCTGGTATATGAAAATACCTTATCCAATCCGCCATGCTGCTTCCTTAGTAGCTGGACTTTTTCCTGAAGTTCGTGGCTTTAATTTTGTTTATCGAAGAGGTCGTAAACTAGAAGATTATAATA
>CAKOKF010000042.1 GCA_934090775.1 uncultured Bacilli bacterium | reverse complement strand
GCAGTATAGCATGTGATCTCTAGTTGTCAAATATTTTTGCTTTTATTTTGTATATGTATGTTTAACTTATGATAATGCCTTAATATAAAATTTAGAAATATTTCTAATGTTGACATTCTGAGTCAATTATACTAATACAAAATAGTATGTATAATTGACGTTATTAATGATAATGATTGAAGTTAGTGAAATATCAAATAAAATTAATTTATGAAAAGAAATAAAACGTGAAGATAAATTTAAAATATTGGCGGTCTAAAAAAATTGATTCAACAGTTGTTGAATATTTAATGTAAAAGTTAAGTAATTTATATATAGAAATATTAGTAAAAGATGAAGGCTTATTATTTGATTTAATGGTTAAAGGGAATCTTGAAGGCTGGTGCTGGCAAACACCAGGATATTATCATTCTTGGATTTGCTTTAAATTTGATGATATAGAATATGTTTTTGATCCTTGCTTAAATTTTTAATGCCAGAAAAGTGATTATTCAAGAATATTTGAAATAGAAGTAAAAGGAAAAGTAAGTGCTAAAGAAGTAAGAGAGGAACTTATTAGACAAATTACAGCAATGAATGCTATGGATAATAGAAAAACTCCTGAAGAATTAAAAAGATTTATGAAAATAATTATGGGAAAATCTTATGATACTTACATGGAAAGCAAAAAAATAGAAGTAAGAGTTTATGTTTCAGAAGACGTAAATACACCGTTATATCGCAATGGGGCTGGCTATAAGATAGAAATGAAAAACGCAAAAGTAAAAAAATTAACTGTACATTATTATAGTCAAGATTACTAATGTTAAAATTAAAAAATATGATTTGCCGTTCATTAAAACATACACTATATTAATAAGCCTTTATGAAAATTAACATTAAATATAATGAAAAACCAGATGAATTTACTTGTGACTTAAACCTTACCATGCGTTTAGAAAGATATGTTGAAAATCATTTTTATCCAGCTATTTCCATATCCCAGATTGCACCAATTTATTTAGTTGGTGGCTCGATTAGAGATTTAATTATGGCACGTACTCCTAAAGATTTGGATTTTGTTGTTTTAGGATTGGAATATCAAGATTGGATTTTAAGTGTCTTAAAAAAATTTAATATAAATTATGAATTAAATAGATTTGGTGGTTTCAAATTCACATATAATGGTACAAAAATAGACCTTTGGACTGCTGAGGACTTATTTTCTTCGATGCAATATAATGTTGATGGTTTGTATTATGATATTAAAGGTGGACATCTTCTATCATTAACTTTTTCTGACTTTATGGAAAGTGGGTTAAGACTTATTAATCCGGAAAATAATATCGAAAAGGGTAGAGAAAGAAAACTAATTAAATTTCAAGAAGAGTATTTTAAATAATATGATGGCAATAAAGGAAATAAGAGAAGATATTAATTTTTTTGACTTTTGTTAAAAGATAACCATTTAACTAATGATTAGCATATTAACTGATAATTCTTGCTAATAGGCTAAATAATATGTAAAATAGTGATAAGAGGTTGATTTAATAATGAAAATTGAAGAACTTATAAATAAGTTAAAAAAAATAAATAGTTTAGAAGAATTACCAAATTATGAAAGGATTAGTTCTAATGCTTTAATTTATGCTATTTATAAAAGTGGAAGATATGATTTGTTTAAAAATAATGATATTAGATTAAATTTAAATGATCGAAAGACTTTAGAAGAATTGATGGATTATTTTTTAAGTGATGAAGATATCTTGGTTTATATGTTTCACAATGGTTTTAGTTTTACTAAAATTGAACTTGCTACCTTGTTTGATATGGCTTTTCAAAAATATAATTATACAAGAAAATTAAATAATTTTTTTGTCAATTTTTTACCCTATAAATTTCTCATAGTAGATGGCAAAATGGTAGATGATAGATCTAAATTAAATGCTTTTGTAAAAGATCATGAAGACTTTTTTATAAATTATTTAAAGAATAGCGATAGTGTTAGTCCTCGTTTAGAGGAATGTGATAATTTTGTTGAGTTAATTTTAAAAGGTAATCATTTTTCTTTGATTAAAAATATCTGTGATTATTCAGCAAATAATTTGAAATTATTAGTAAATATTTTAAGAAGAAACGTTGAACTACCTTATAGTTTAGGAAATTATTTTTTTGCTGTAAATTTGTTTGAATTAAAGAATAATTTTACTTTGGATGAGTTCTGGTATTTATTAAGTATGTTAAAAGAGAAAGATCGTTATGATGGAGCTGTTAGAAATTCTGCTGAAAAGTCTTTTTCAGATTTAATTAGTGAAAATATAGATTATTTAATAGAATTAGTTGATGTTAAAAGAAAAGTGCCTTTCTGTTTAGTTAGTTCTTGTCAATTTCGAGATTTGTGTATAAAGAAAAAAAGAATAGATATTGCTATTAATTGTTTGTTATCTGAAGAAATAATTCAAGATGAAGAACTGGTGCATGCTTATTGTAAAGAGTTAAATATTTCTGTTAAAGATTTTTATGAGAGAACTAAGTGGATTTTAAATTACCAGACTAAGAATGAAAATATTTTTAATACTTTTTTAGCTACTTCTTTAAAAACTAATATTTTTACGCTTAAAGAAGAACATTTTGAGAGATTTATTAATGATATAAATATTCAGATGTCTTTAGCTAACTTAAATGATAAAGAATTAGCAGTTTTTAAGAAGATTTTAGAAGCATATAATTATCAAGATTATGATATTACTTTAATGATTAAAAATATCATAGATAATATTAGAGATTATTCCGAGTTAATTAATTCATTAAATATTACTGATATTTCTTTAGAGATTATTAAAAAATTAGTAGCAGTTTTACAAGTACCTAATAATGTTTACCATATAAAAGATGTGGAGATGTTAAAACAATATACTGATTTAAAAAAACAATATTTCTTTGATAATTTTCGAGACTTAGAATTTAATAAAAATAACTTGCTGAGATTATTATTTAATATAGACTTAAAAGAAGCACAATATATTGATTATGAGTATTGTCATGGTAATGATGGTAATAATATTTTGGATGAATTAAAAACAAGTGAGTTACCAGAAGGTCTATATAATTATCTAGAGTTAATTAATAGAATTGTTAATGTTAACAATAATGCTGATTTAATTAATTTATATAATAGTTTAAATACTAAGATAGAATATGATTTAGAAATACCTTTGGAGAATTTCTTAAGAGCTAAATATACGGAATTATATTCTAAATCATTGTATCGAATTGAAGAAAAACAGGCTGTATATGGACCTAAAGACAGTACTTTAAGAACAATTAATTATCATGGTACCAAAATTAAGGCTTGCATACCTAGAGAAAAACTTCGTCTTTTTGTTCATTGTATTGGTTCATGCTCAGCGGCTGTAGATGATAATTATTGTGAAGATTGGTTAGATCGTCCACAATTGCAGGATCATTTTGTGGCTTGTAGTTATCTTAATGAAAGAGGCATATTCTCATTAAGAGATCAGTATAAAGTTGTTTTAGGTTTTGATTATTTAGAAGGTGGAGCCATATTAGGGATGAGCAATACTGACATTGACTCGATAGGAAGTAATGCTAAAGCTTATGCTGGTTCCAGAGAACTTCAGAAAGAAAATCGTGCTCGGGCAAAGTTTCATGTTCCATCAATGCTTCTTAAGACAGTTAATAAATTTTATAGCGAAGTTGTAATTGAACGTAGAAATTCTAATAAACTAAAGGGCAATCAAATAAAAAGAAAACCAGATTATGTTATTATGATTGTTGATTCTTTAGAGCAGGAAGAATTTAATAATTTAGATAGGTTATTTAAAACTAAATTAGCATTTTTAAAGTCTGAAGATAAAGAGGCAATTCGTAAGACTGCTAATAATTTTGAGATAAAAAGTATTTTAAAAAAATATAGTGAGACTATAACAGAAATGCCTTCTTCAAGTGCTGCTTCTTTTAACGAGATGCTCGCTTATTTTATCGATTTAATTAAGAAAGCAAAACTTATTGATAATAGTTTGAAAGCTGCTTCGGAGTTTGATGTACCAGTTATGGTTCTTGATAGAGAATACTATTTTAAAAAAATGCTTGCCGAATCGGATGCTTATGATACAGAAACAAAAGTTAAAATATGGAACTGTTATAAAACTACATCAACAAGTATTGAAAAAGAGGAAATTTTTAATGAAGTTGCCAAAGGTGTTGATATGACAAAATTTATTGCGGATGCAGAAAGTAGAAAAAAAATACCAGAGGCCAACCAAGCAACTAGTATGAAAAGGTGATTATGATGTTTGAAAAAAGAAAGAAAATTAAAACTCAAAATTTATGTTTGGTTAAGTTAACGACTATTGCTAAGTATATATCTAATTATGTTCAAGGTACCGAAATTCATTTTAGTGAGAAGGCTCGTTATGCCTTGGCTTATCGCACCGATTCCTTAGAAGTAGATAATATTTTTCCTGCTTATGTTGATTGTTTTACAGGCACCGTTTATCGTGATAAATTAGATGCTTCAGAGGGGGAGGAATGTTTTCTAAAAGCAACGGCACTCTTAACTAATAAAGATTATATTACTTTTGAAGAGGCAACTTATATATTAAGAAAACTAAATCCTACTTATTTACCAGAAGTAACTAATGAACATAGTTTAAAAAGAAACCTAGTTAAAAATAAATAATTGGTTCTAATAATTATTAAAAGTCCTCGAAAGTATAAGGACTTTTTTAGAAAGTTTGAAAATATACTGTATTTATCTTCAAACTTTTGATATATAGCAGTTAGTAGTAATATGAAAAAATATTTCCATACGAAAAAAGACACCTAGAATAACTAATGTGTCTATATAATCTATTTTTTATCCTTTTTTAAGGATTTTTTTGGAGATGATTTCTCTAAACTAAATAGTTCAAAATATAAAAATTCTTCAATTAAAGCATTTATCTTATCCAAATTATAAATTTTTAAGTATATTACTGGATTGCCTTGTTTATCTAATAAGGCTTTAATATCCGAATCCATATTATACGCTTTTAAAAATTTGTTTTTCATTCTTATATAATCTTCTTCGGTTTGTTCATACATATATGGTGCTAAAATAAAAGGGGCATTAATGTATAAATATTCATATCTTCTAACTAATTCTTTTTTGGCTTGGTATAAATTCATTTTAGAAACCTCCTATTTATAGTTTGTTATTGTATCAAAAGTTTTTCTTGTTTTAAATGAATTTTTATTATCAATGTCTAAAATTACTTAAAAAAAGAAAAAATTTTAAAATGTAACTTAGTTGTAACTTTAAATATCATATAATGTCTTTAAGAAAAGGAGATTATTATGGAAATTTTAAGAGTAGAAAATTTAACCAAAATATATGGTAAAAAAGAAACCAAAGTTGTCGCCTTAGATAATGTTTCATTTAGCGTGAAAAAAGGCGAATTCGTGGCTATTGTAGGAGCCTCTGGTTCGGGAAAATCCACCCTTTTACATTTAATCGGCGGTGTAGATAGACCAACTCACGGTAAAGTTTATATTGATGGTAAAGATATATTTGCCTTAGATGATGATAAACTAGCCATTTTCAGGCGTCGTCAAATTGGGTTAATTTATCAGTTTTATAACTTAATACCAATCTTAAATGTGGAGGAAAATATTACTTTGCCTTTAGCACTCGATAATCGTAAAGTTAGTAATGAAGAACTAGAAAATATGTTAAACCATTTAGGTTTAGAAAAGAGAAGATATCATCTTCTTAACGAATTAAGTGGTGGTCAACAACAAAGAACCAGTATCGGTAGAGCCCTTATAACTAGACCAACCATTGTTTTAGCCGATGAACCAACTGGTAACTTAGATTCTAAATCTAGTGATGAAATTGTAGCACTTTTAAAGAAATCTAATAAAGAATTAAAGCAAACTATTATTATGATTACCCATAACTTAGAAATTGCAAAGATGGCCGATCGAATTATTAAAATTGAAGATGGTAAAATTGTAAGTGAGGCTTAATATGGACTTACTAAATAAATTAACTATTAAAAATTTAAAATTTAATAAGAAACGCACCATTGTAACTATTATCGGTATCATCTTATCCGTGGCTCTAGTAAGTGCGGTTGCTACTATGTATTCTAGTGCCATAAATTCTTTAATTAATTATGAAATATATGAGTTTGGTAACTTTCATTATGAATATCAAGATGTTTCTAAAGAAGATGTTCAAAATATTCAAAATAATTTTGGAATTGCGGCTACTTATCTAACTAGTAACATTGGTTATGCTAAGTTAAATGATTCTAAAAATGAATATAAACCCTATGCTTATATAAAAGCCTTTAGTAAGGAATCTCTAGATAATCTTTCTGTTCATTTAGTTGAAGGAAGGTTACCAGAAAATACTTCGGAAATAATAATTCCTACCCACTTAAAAACGAATGGGCGGATAAATCTAAAAGTTGGCGATTATATTACTTTGGATGTTGGAAAAAGAGTAGGAGATAGTTATCTTTTAGGTCAAGATGAATCGTATGATCCTGAAAGTAATGAACATCTAATAGATACTAGGAGTAAAACTTATCAAATTGTCGGTATTGCCGAACGCCCTAACCGCACCATAGAGCCTTATAATGCCCCAGGTTATACCTTTATTACTTATTTAGATTCTAAAGATATTCCCGATAAAGTTGATGTTTATGCTAAGTATAATAAAACTGGTTTAAAAAATCATGTCAAAGTAACAGCCAATATCTTAGGAGTAGAACCTGATCTTTTACAAAAGTTCCTTAAGTCAGATTATCTTAGTGCTTCTGAATATGATAGTATTAATGCTCAAATGAAAAATAGTAAATATCAGTTTAACAGTAATAACTATCTGATAACTTTAGAAACTAATCCGTTAGATGAAAGTACTACCAGGAGTTTAGGTACGGTTGTCTTAATAGTTTGTCTAATTATTGTTTTTACTTCTGTATTTTGTATCAAAAATAGTTTTGATATTTCTATTACTGAGAAAACCAAACAATATGGAATGTTAAGAAGTGTTGGGGCGACTAAAAAACAAATACGCAAAAATGTCTTTTATGAAGCATCTATCTTGGGACTTATTGGTATTCCTTGCGGTTTGCTATTTGGCCTTTTAGCAGCTTATATCTTAGTTATAGTTAGTAATTTCTTCTTAAATGAGATGATGGCTGGTAGTATTAAATTAACATTTTCTTATTCACCATTAGTTTTATTATTTACGATTGGTCTAGGAATCATAACTATTTACTTTTCGGCCTTTAAAAGTGCTAGGCGAGCTAGTAAAATCTCACCTATTGACTCGATTAAAAACAGTGCTGATCTTAAAATTAAGGCTCGAAAATTAAAAACTCCCAAGTTAATTAGTAAAATCTTTGGGATTGGGGGCGAAATATCTTATAAAAATCAACAACGCAATAAGAAAAAATATCGAACTACTGTTATTTCCATTGCTGTTTCGGTTTGTACTTTCATTGCCTTAGCATCCTTTATGTCTCTTGCTTTCCGAAGTATTAAAGAAGAATTAGGTTCTTCGGACTATAATATTTATCTATCGGTTAAAAATAATAATGATACTACTTATCAAAAAATTATGGAAACCACGAAATTAGATAATATTAAAGATGTGGTTGTTAGAAAGCAAAGTAATTATGGCATTTCTAATAAGCATTATAGTAAGGAATATCTAGAGTGGCATAACCTCGAATTAAGTGATGATATTGATGCTTATTTAACTATTTTTTCTCTTAATGATGAGGCTTATAAAAAATATCTTCAGACTTTAAACTTAGACTATGAAACCCTTAAGGATAAAGGAGTCTTAATAGATAAATATCCGATGATTAAATATGACAATGGGACAAATAAAGAAAAAAGTAGAATACTTAGAGAGTTTGATTTTCAAATAGGGGATACGATTACGGGTAACATTTCGGATAATTCTACTTCAATAGTAGTTGGTGCCTTAAGCGATAAATATCCCTTCGGGTTTGAAAATTATAATCAATCTATATTAGTTGTAAGTGAAGATTTATATAAAACTTTACCAACTAAAAGTACTTATATAGAGGCTCTATATTATTCAACTGCGGCTTCTAAACTTCAAGATGAGATAGAAGAACTCTTAAATAATGAGGATTATGAACTTTATAATAGTGAAGAACGAGTAGAGATGATGCGTAACTTCTATATCTTAGTAGGTATCTTCTTATATGGCTTTATTATTGTAATTACTCTTATTGGGATAACTAATATCTTTAATACAATTACGACTAATATGCAACTTAGAAGAAGTGAATTTGCTACTTTAAAAAGTATAGGTATGACTACCAAAGAATTCTCCAAAATGATTCGTTTAGAAAGTATCTTTATGACTGTTAAATCTCTAATAGTAGGTATTATCCTTGGTACTGGTTTATCCGTTTTAATCTATCATTATCTAGCTAGTAGTGATTTCTCGGGTTATAAATTACCAATAATTCCGATTACAATTAGTATTGCTGCTGTTTACCTTTTAATTACCTTACTGATGAAATATTCATTAAGAAAAATAAATAAACAAAATATTATTGAAACTATTAGAAACGAAAATATTTAGAAAAGGGTTTAAAGCCCTTTTCTTTCGCTATAAAAAATTATAAGATATAAAAAAGGAGTACTTTCTATGCAAATATTATTAATTGAAGATAATTTAACTATTATAAAAGGTTTAACTTATACCTTAAAGCAAAATAACTATGAAGTTTATGCTTGTAAAAATCTCTTAGAAGCCATATCTTATTTAAAAGATAATCCTAAGATAAACTTAATTATTCTAGATGTAACCTTACCGGACGGTAATGGCTTTACTTTCTTTACCGATAATCTAAAAACTTTAAATATTCCCACTATCTTTTTAACCGCTAAAGATGAGGAAGATGATATTGTAAGAGGCCTTGAAATAGGAGCCGAAGATTATTTAACTAAGCCTTTTTCAACCAAAGAATTACTGGCTCGTATTAATAAAATCTTATTACGCCAAAAGCATAATAGTATTTTAAAAGTCGGGGATATAAGTTTTGATATGGATAAAATGTTAGTTTACAAAGATACTACTAAAATCGAATTAACCCCCTTAGAGTTAAAACTTCTTCATCTTTTATTTTTAAATCTAAACAAGCTCGTAAGTCGTAATACTATTTTAGATAAAATTTATGAATGGACTGGTAATGATGTTGATA
>CAKOKF010000041.1 GCA_934090775.1 uncultured Bacilli bacterium | reverse complement strand
AAAATTACAGTTTTTTTACAGTTTTAAAGCTTATAAAAGTGTTAAACTATAAAACGTGGTGATTTTATATGACTTATCAAGAAATGATAAATATTTTAAAAAAGAAAATATTTACAAAATTTACTGATACTTATTTATTTAGTGGGACAAATGATCCTAATTTAGATTATTTAAAAATAAGAAATTTTCTTTTGAAACTACTTGATATCAATACTTACGAATATTCGACTAAAAGCTATGTTTATAATTATGACCTAAATAGCCCGGTAATTTTAGATGATGACACTGATTCTAAAGAAGTTGTTAATCAAGATCTCTTAGCGGCCAGTGCCATTTTAATTCAAAATATAATTACTGATCTTATGTTTCATACAACTTATTATCCTATAGATATTAAAGAAAAATATATTAACTTCTTAAATGCTAAAGAAGAGGAAATGCTTAACAAAATACAAGAATTACAAAATAGTAAACATCAAATATTAGCAAAAGTTATTTAAAATTAGTGCATAATGACATATTTTTTGGTATAATCACTTAAGCAAAGAAAGAAGTGATTTTTATGTTGCCTAATATGTTAGATGCTAAAAAAAGAACGAAAGAAGAATCTAAAGTAGTTTATTTAGAAAATGAAGATAAAAGTAATTTATATGCCGGTAAGAAATATTTTTTAAGAACCTATGGCTGTCAAATGAATGTTCATGATAGTGAAGAAATAAAAGCTATTTTAGAAAATCTAGGTTATACCGAAACAGATGAATTAGAAAGTAGTGATATAGTAGTACTAAATACATGTGCCATAAGAGAAAATGCTCATGATAAAGTATTTGGCTATTTAGGAAGATGCAAACATTTAAAAGCTACAACCAAAAAAGATTTAATAGTATGCATTGGGGGCTGTATGGCTCAAGAAGAAGTTGTTGTTAACGAACTTAAGACTAAACATCCTTATGTTGACATTATTTTTGGCACTCATAATATTCACGAATTAGCAACTATGATTAAAGACGTTAAGAAAATAAAACAAGATATAAAAGTATATTCTATTGAAGGAAATGTTTATGAAAATGTCGATTATAAACGTGATTCCAAAATTACAGCTTGGGTTAATATTATGTATGGTTGTGATAAATTTTGTACCTATTGCATAGTGCCTTATACAAGAGGAAAACAAAGAAGTAGAAGATCTTGTGAAATTGTAAGAGAAATAGAAAAGCTTGTCAAAGATGGTTATCAAGAAGTAACTTTATTAGGCCAAAATGTTAATGCTTATGGTAAAGATTTAGAATCCGAAGTATCATTTGCAGGACTTTTAGAAATGGTTGCTAAGACTGGCATTCCAAGACTTCGCTTTGTAACTTCCCATCCTTGGGACTTTACTGATGAAATGATTAAAATGATAGCTAAATATCCTAATATTATGCCTTATATTCACTTACCATTACAATCTGGCTCTTCTAAAATTTTAAAATTAATGGGAAGAAGATACACTAAAGAAGAATATCTAAATCTTTTTGATAAAATGAAAAAAGAAATACCTAATGTTGCTATTTCGACAGATATTATTGTTGGTTTCCCTAATGAAACGGAAGAGGATTTCCAAGAAACTCTAGATGTTGTTAATCATTGTCAGTACGATGGTGCTTACACCTTTATTTTCTCCCCACGAGTTGGTACCCCAGCTGCCAAAATGGAAGATAAGACTCCTTTAAAAGAAAAAGAAGAAAGACTAAAACGTCTAAATACAATCGTTAATAAATATTCTCTTCAAAATAATCAAAAACTCTTAAATAAAGTAGTACCCGTTTTAATTCAAGGTATTAGTGAAAAAGGTGCCGATAAAGTCTACGGCTATACTGATACCATGAAACTAGTAAATGTAACGGCTCCTAAAACCATTATTGGCCAAATTGTTAACGTTTATATTACGGATGCAAAAAGTTTCAGTTTAGACGGAAAATTAGTAGATTAACGCAGTATAACTATAATTTTTTCTTTTCAAGCCCTTATATATATGATATAATTCTTGGTATGAGCTTTTAATTGACAAGGGTATATGGCTAAACAAGTTGCCTGGAATCAAGATATCGTTGAAGCTTTTATTTACGAAGGCAATCTTAATCGCCGTCAAGAATATATCATCCGAACTCGAATTCTTGGTTACTCCATTGCTCGTCAAGCTAATGACTTACATTTGAGTGTTGATCAAGTTAATAAAGAAGTATGTCGCTTGAAACGTATTTATGATGAAACGCAAGTTAAGTCAGCTATATTACCTAAACGCAACCGTAGAGGTGGCGGAATTCTCTAAATCATTTCTGGTTTAAGGTCAATGAACTTCTAAAACTAATTTTGGGTTTTAGGAGTTTTTTAATTAATACGCTAAGAGTTCCTAAGATTGTTAAAATACCTAAAATATAAAATGTATAATGATAAAGATGTAAGATACGTTGATAATTACTAATAAAGAAAAAATAAACAAAACCTAGATGGATAATACTTACTATATATAACCATTTTTCTCTAAAAACTTTATTAATTAAAAGACCAGCTAGGAGACTTGTAATAAGCAAGTCATTAAACCAAAGAATAGATAGAAAGGTCTCTAAATGTTCAAACTGATTAAAAAGATTAACTTTTTTAAGTAAAATATATTCAGGATAACGAAACATGACCGCAAAATCGACCCCAAATATTCCCAAAATACATAAAATCATTAAGAAAATAGTTAAACTACCAATTAGATACCCGCTAATTATTGCCTTTTTATTAATTTCTTCTTTCTTTAATAAAGAAAGTTCTAAAATTATCGGACTAATACTATAAAAAGTACTACTAATAATACAATCTAAAATATCATTTTTATTTAATATTTCTAAAGGAAAATAATTAGTAAAAGAAATATTCTTTTGAATACTTAAAATAGCTAATATACCAATAATAACACTAATAAAAATTAAAATATCACTAAGTCTTAAACAAGTAGCTAAGCCTTTTTTGACTCCATATAAAATTAAAATAAATGAGGGGATAATAATAATAAGGGGAGGAGTATTTATTAAATAAAAATTACTTCCTAAAACAGCAACCGCTACTAAACAGTTATTAATTAAAAAGAAAGCAAGCCCTAAAATAATACCTTTTCCTAAAAAAGTTTTAAAAAAACTTTCCCAATCTCCCTTTAGCATTAACATCAAAAAAAGAAAACCCAGTAAAGTACTAATAAGAAAACTAATTATTGTAAAATTATTACTATGAGACAAAATATAAGAAATTCCTACCCCAAAATAAAGAACTCGACTTAAAAATATGCTTAAAACTCCTTGTCTTTTACTATTCATTTGTAACTCTCCTTACTGTTAAACCTGGTTTATTAATACCAATATTAACTTTTATACTTACTGGTTTATTCTCAAAATAATTATCATCTTCATTTTTAGTTTTTAAATAATTTTTATAATTAATTCCTAAAATATCTATATTTTTTTCTTGCAAAAACATAATAAAACTAGTTAAATCTTGTTCTAGATTACTACTAAATTCGTTTTCTAATGTTTTAAAAGCTTCTTCTTCTCTTAAATTATAGGAAGTACCTAAAGATTCTATTTTAGCTTTTAATTTAAAATTAATTTCAATATTATCTTTTAGACTAATTTGCATATTATTACCATATATATTTATACTATTTTGATCATTACTATAAGAAAAATTCTTTTCTTTTAAGAAATAATTATACATTTCTAAATTATGATCATCTAAATAACATATAAAGTGATTATTATGGTAAAGACCATAAGTTTTAAAAATTATTTTATTATCAATAACTACTTGGGGTAAACTTATGTCAATTTTATTAAGAATTTTACTAACTTGAAAATCAAAATAATTACTCATTTTGGTATAATTAATATTTTTTAAAATATCATAGATATAATTGGCATTAATAACTTTATCATCACTAGTAAATTCTAGTATTTCTTTAGGATCATTAGCTAGTACTAAATAAAAATTAGTTGATATCATATTACTTCTAAGAAGATAATCACTTATTTGCATAATATCAACATTGGTATCTATTATCATAACTTTTATATGCTCAAAATAAGGTTTTTTATTTAATTTACTATTAACATTACTTATGGCCTCGCTTAAACTTTTTCCAACACCTTCGACCACAAAACTTTTTTTATTGTCCGTATTATCTTTATCTAAATTAGTATTGATAACTTCATAAACAATATTATATTTTTCCTCATTATAAGAAAGACCAATTCCACTTATAATATCCAAACTATTTAATTCGTTATAGTCGTAGCAACCCCCAAATATTAAAATAATGCTAAATAAGCATATTATTTTTAATAATTTTTTTATTTTAATCACCCTCTTTACGAATATTTTTTTTAGTTAATAAACGGGAACGATATTTATCTTCTTTCTTCGGACTCCGAAATACTGTTTTATTAAAGTAGACTTTATCAAACGGCGCAATGGGATAAGTGTAAGGTCTATCAAGACTAGTTAAACTACATAAATGAATTAAGGTAAAAAAGATCCCCATATATAGTCCAAAAAGACCAAGAAGAGAAACAAGAAATAATGTTAAAAATCTTATATGTCGAAAAGAATTAATTAATTCAACATCTGTAAAAACCATGCTAGTAATATAAGTTACAGCCACTACAATAATCATAATAGGACTAACGATTCCTGCTGATACCGCTGCATCTCCCACTACTAGAGCTCCCATAATTGAAATAGAAGAACCATAACTTGTTGGAAACCTAATATCACTTTCTCTTAGAATAGCACACAATATTAAAATAATGAGACATTCTACGATCGAAGGAATAGGCACACTACTTCGTTGCATTGCAAAATTAATAAGTAAATCAAGAGGTATTGAACCTTGATTATAACTTATCAAAGCTATATAAAATCCTGGTAAAAATAATGTGATAAAAAAACATAAAAAACGTAAAACTTTAACAAAATTAATATTAATATTTTTACTATAAGTATCCACACTAGGATTTATAAAGTCTACAAGAAATGCCGGTAGACTAATAGCTAAAGGCGAAGTATCAACTAAAATAATTATTTTCCCTTCCAAAAGATCTAAAGCCGCTTTATCAGGTCGCTCTGTTAATTGACTACTAGGAAAAGCACTTCTATTTTCTTTACCAATTAATTGCTTAATATTACCAGCATCTAAAATCCCATCAATATTAATTTGTTCTAATTTTCTTTTAACTTTATTAACTAGAGAAATTTCTGCAATTGTACTAATATATAAGATACTAACTTTCGTTTTAGAGTAAAGACCAATATCCATATCTATATTTATTAAATCAGGTGTTTTAACTCTTCTTTTAATTAAACCTAAATTAGTTTGAATTGATTCATTAAAAGAATCCTTAGGACCATGTAAATCCGATTCCGTTGAAGGCTCCGTAACACTTCTTATTAAGTCCCCTTTAGTTTCAATGGCAAAGTAAGAAGAACCTAGGATAATAGTAAAACCATTTAAGAGAAGATTAACCATTTCTTCTAAAGTTTTTACTTCTTTCATATTAGGACCTACTAATATATTTTTTAAATCTTTTTCTTTTGATAAACTAAGGACTTTTAAAACATATTCATTTATTTTATCACTAGAACACAAACTTTCTAAAAAGACAATATCAATATTTCTAACTGTTTTTGTTATTAAATCACTACTATCTTTAAATTCTTCTTTAATTTCTTTTAATAATTCTTTCTTTTTATTATCTATATTAAATATATTAGTCATTAAAATTCACCATTTTTAGTATGAAAAAAATAATTAAAATTATGTGTAAAAGCATTAAGTATTTTATGATATTAACATTTAACTTTAGAAAAAAGTTTTTATTATGAAAAAGTATGATAGAATGAAAAAGAGATTTTTAATTTATAAAAGGACTGATAAATATGCAAGTAAAAATAATTAGATTAGATGATTATGGTAGAGGGATATGTTACCTCAATGATAAAATAACCTTTGTTCCTAATACGTGTATTGCTGATATAGTAGAAATTGAGATCGTTAAAGAAACAAAAAAATATAATATTGGCCGCGTTAAAAAAGTAATTTCTTCTTCTCGTAAAACATCATTTTGCCCCTATAGTAGTTTTTGCGGTGGTTGTAATTTAAGTCTTATGACCTATGATGATACGCTTAATTTTAAAAAACAAAAGTTAGAACATATATTTAAAAAGTTTTGTAATTTAGATAAAGATATTCCTATTATTGCATCCCCAAAAAATTTAGAATATCGTAATAAAATAACTTTACATGTTAAAGATGGAATAGTTGGTTTTTATAAAGAAAATAGTAATGAAATAATTAGCATTGCTGAGTGTAAATTAGTCCCTTTTAAAGTTAATGAACTTATTAAAATTATTCCTAGTTTTAATATTAAGAATGGTGATATCATAATTAGAAATAATTATAATATGGAAATGTTAGTTAATTTTATAACTAATGATAAATTAGTAATTCCTAATTTAACTAATTTTAAAATAGTAGGTATTCTCCAAAATAATAAGATTTTAAAAGGTGAAGACTTCTTTATTGAACGTCTTAATAATATGTTTTTTAAAGTTTCTTATGATGCTTTTTTTCAAATTAATCTTGGGGTAACAGAAAAACTATTTGCTTTACTTATCAATTTTGCTTCTAAAAATAAAATTGTTTTAGACTTATTTTGCGGTACTGGTACATTAGGACTTACCATAGCGCCTTTTAGTAAAAAAGTTTATGGTATTGAAATTAATAAAAATGCAACGATAAATGCGACTTTGAATGCTAAGATTAATGGTTTAAATAACTGCTATTATTTATGTGGTGATGCTAATAAATTAATAAGTAAGATAAATGATAAGATAGATTTAGTAATTATAGATCCACCTCGTAGTGGCATGTCAAAAGAAGGACTTAATCTATTAAAAAAAGTAGGGGCTAAAGATATAATCTACATTGCTTGTGATCCCATTACTTTAGCTAGAGATATTAATGATTTAAAAGATGAATATGCAGTTAAGACCATTATTGGTCTTGATATGTTTCCATTTACTTATCATGTTGAGACTTTAACCGTTTTAGAAAAAAGATAATTTTATTAACTAAATTTAATATATTAAAGTATTTCTTTTGTTATAATTGTTTTAGGATAAGGTGACATTATGAATGATATAATAGTACAAAAAGATGAGCAAGGTTATTATGAATTTATTTTGTCTAAAGAAATTATCGAAAAAATAAAAAAGATTGAAGCAGCTTTAGATTGTGGTAAATATTTAAAACCTTTGACAGAAAAAATGGATGATTCTTTTGTTAGTCATGTAGGTGAATTAACCCGTAAATTAGAGATGTACTTAAGAATGTATAATTTATTGGAGCCAAGAGAAAATGGTTATTATAAGGGCTTTGAAAAATATGATTTAGCAGCAGCCCGTAAAGATGGGTATGATGAAGAATACTTAAATAGATTAGAAGTAATTGGCAAGGAATATGCTGAAGTGTTAAAAATACGTGGCTTTTTAAGATACCGAACTGCTGCTTCAGTAGAAAAAATTATTAATTTAACTATTAGTTGTTATGAAACTATTCGAGATATGACTTATTTTAGAGATTTTGAACGAGAAAAAGAAACGATTTTTCAAAATATTAGTGACTTAAGCGACACTGTTCTTAATGCTACTGATAAAGAGAAGGTTAAAGAAGAATACGAAACAGCATATCAAAACAAAGATTTAGAAAAGTTAATGAACATATTGGAACTTGTTAATCAAAAAATACTTTTAGAATGGCAACAAGTAGGAAATAATCTTCAAGAAATGACATCGGATAATTTTTGCTTCTTAGGTCATAGTACCAATTCTACTAGTCATTTTGATGAATTTTTTCATCCTTTAATTTCTACTTCTTTATATAATCAAGATGTTAATGATACTTTTAAAAGACGTTTTGGTTTTATCATGAAACCAGAAAATATTGTCGCTGCTGATGCCAAAGATTTATGGATTAATAATAGTGAAAAAGAAAAAGAAAAGATGTTTACATGGCTAAAATTAGCACAAATAGCACCACCTCAAAAGCTGCTACGGGAAAATAAGAAATTACTCCAAGCAAGTGCGAGTGATAATCAAAGGCAAAAAATATACAGTGAAGTCGTACTAGATGTTTCAAAAGAATTTAAACCACAAGGAGTATTTTGTTTTACCAATGGCGCTTTAGATTGCGATTTTGATTACGTGGCTGCTAAAGAATTAGCAAAAAATAATAATTTACCTTTATATACCTTTGATGTTTTAGAGAAAAAAAGCGGTTTTATTTTACAGTGCATGCAAATAGAACTAATAAAATCAGTTGCGGCAAGAGTATCTAATAAATCTCTAGGACCATTTGAATTTGACGATAAATTACTGGACCAATATCAATATTTTTTACAAAAATTTACTAAACTAAAGAAAACCGGGAATTATACCAAAGAACAAATTATGGCTCTTTATAAAAGAAATAATGATTTGTTAACTTTAAGTATTACGGGAGATGAGTTATTTTCTGGTGAATTTAGTGATGAAGAAATTAAGGTCGTTTTACAGTATAATTTTAAATATAATATTGCTGGAATGACAAAAGAACAGTTTTATTATGGTTATATCTTGAAAGCAATAGTTAAAGAGTTAGCGCCTCATTATCAAAAGTTGGATAAGTATTATCCTGGTCTTTCTAAGTTTGTATTGGTTCTATCAAAACTAGATCTATCTAATGAAGACATAATAAACAAGATAAATGCCGCTAAATTATCTAATTTAAGCGAATTAGCTGATTTATTTATTCCTGAAGTTAAACAAAATTTAATAAGTAGTAAAACAAAAGAACATAGTACTTTAGATAATCTTCAAAAAGAATTTAATAGTTTAAAAAAAGAAGCAATGTTAAGAGAACAAAATAAACAGGAATATAATTATTATTATCACTTAGATATGGAAGGCTCATTTTTTAAATATTATGAAGAGGAATATGAAAAAATAAAACAAGAGTTAGCCGTTGTTAATCAAGATTTAGAAGAAAATAGCAAGAAAAAAGAAGAAGCAGCAAGAAAAAAGCAACAATTAGAAAGACAAATAGAACAATTACAAGAAAGCCTAAATAAGATAGAAACTGTAACCGGGAATAGCTTAAAATATAAATTAGAGCAAGAACAAAAATTAAGTAAACATCCTTTTCGTAATTATTTTAAATTAAAAAAATTAAGCCAAGAAATTGAATATTTAAAAATTCAACAAACCGTCGAGGAAACGAAAAAAAGATTAGAGATTCATCAACGAGTTAATGCCTTACAGTCTGAAATCGAAAGAATTGAAAATGTTGTTAATGGTCTTAACTCCAAAGAAGTTGTTTTAAATGATAAAAAAATTCAAGTTGAAAATGAGCTTAATAGTCAAGAACACCTATTACAAGAAAAATTTGACAGTATCGATATAGAAGAAATAAAACAAAAGTTAGCTAAAGCTAAGGAAGTAATTGCTAATTATGATTATCATAATAATTACTACTTAGAAGAAATTAATAGTAAGTTACAAGAATTAGCTGTGAAAATCACTAAATTAAAACAACAAATTCAAGATGATGACAAGACCTATAATGAATTTACTAATTATCTAGATGATCATCAAGATGATGTTAAACAAACTACAACGATTAAAATATAATTAATGATTTTAAAATTAAAGGGAGAAAAATTGATTATAATACCTTTAAAGTTCACACTAAATAAAAAGAGCCAAAATATGGTAAAATTTATTTAGAAAGGACTTTG
>CAKOKF010000040.1 GCA_934090775.1 uncultured Bacilli bacterium | reverse complement strand
TAATTCATAGTGAAGAATTCAAAACATACCCATATTTATTTACATCCCAAGTCTTAGCTCAAAGTAGTATAGAGAAAGTTCAAGGATTAATTTATAGTGAAGAATTCAAAACTTACCCATATTTATTTACATCCACAGTCTTAGCTCAAAGTAGTATAGAGAAAGTTCAAGGATTAATTTATAGTGAAGAATTCAAAGCTTACCCATATTTATTTACATCCCAAGTCTTAGCATCAAGTAATATAAAAAAGGTTCAAGATTTAATTCATAGTAATGAGTTCAAAGAATATCAAACTCTTTTTACACCAATTGTTTTAGCTTTAGCAACTATTGAAGATATAAAAAAGCTTTTAAATTTAGAATGCTGGCAAGATCCAAGATTTAGAAGTTTATTGTCATCTAGAATTTTAGCTGAAAGTAAATCAATGTTAAAAAAGATGCCACTTTTAATCAAAATAGCAGAAAAGTATGGTATCGATCGTAACTTGACCTCATCATATTTTCTAAAATCACCTTCACAGGTTTATGCTATTATTTGTTATTTAGAAGAAAGAGGACAAAGAGAATGCATTGCTGACCCATTTTTCCAAGAAGGAAAATTACATCCATTTTTTAGTTGTAATATTACTAACTTAAAGAAAAGATTTAATATTGATTTAAAAGAATTAATAAAAAAATATCCTTTTGATGAGGAAAAATTTTTAAGAGAGGAAGGATTTGAAAGATGTCTTTAGATGAAATAGATTTAAAAATTTTATTAGAAAATTTTGATAAAGAAACTATAGCTAGACTTGATTATAATAATCTTAAAAATATTATGATTTACTTACATAAAAACGGAATTTATTATCTTAAAGATTTATTAATATCTTCTTTTGACTTGTTTTTATTACCAGCTGATACTTTTATTCAGCAATTTGAAAAACTAAAAATAAAATTAGGTAGTGATTATATCGAAAAACTAGCTTCTGATGAAGGTTTAATTGAAATAATGTATGAAGACTAATGAAAAAAGCTGTTTAAAAAAGGCCTAATTAAAAGTTGCCAAAATCATAAAACTTTTACTTACATAAAAAAATTATTTGTGTTACAATTCATATTGCCGGTGAGAAAATTACGCTTTATTTAGGCGTTTTTTTCTTGGCTTGAAAGGGTTTATTTATATGAAAAAAGAATTTGATTTAAGTCATGATAATATTAATAAACTGTTGATAAGTTTTGCTATTCCTTGTGTTATTTCTATGCTTATTAACTCAGTTTATAATATTGTTGACCAAATATTTATTGGCAAAGGAGTAGGTACTTTAGGAAACGCTGCTACTAATGTTATATTTCCTTTAGTTATTTTAGCTAATGCGATTGCTGGTCTTATTGGTAATGGTGCTGCTGCTAATCTTTCCTTAAAATTAGGAGAGAAAAAAGAGAGTGAAGCTAGAGCTTCAATTGGTTCATCTATTACTTTGACTTTTATTGTGTCTATTTTATTTGCTGTTATTGCTTACGTTTTCTTACCAAAATTAGTTTATATGTTTGGGTGTACAGAAAATGTTTATAGCTATGCCGTAAGTTATGGGAAAATTATTCTAGTGGGAGCACCATTTATGATAATTTATTCTGTATTATCAAGTATAATTCGTGCTGATGGTAATCCTAAATATTCTATGATTATGTTAGTAGTAGGTGCTATTATTAATATTATTCTAGATCCAGTATTTATCTTTGGCTTTAAGATGGGTGTCTTTGGTGGGGGACTTGCAACCGTAATTGGTCAAGTTATATCATTCATTATTGCTTTATGCTATTTACCAAAAATTAAGAGTGTTAAGTTAGAAAGAGAAGACTTTAAAATTAATAAGAGTATTTTAAGAACCTTATCTTTAGGACTTTCTAGTTTCATTACACAGGCAACTATTTTAGTTTTATTTGTTTTCATGAATAATATGATGACTAAGTTTGGGGCAATGAGTAAATATGGTGCTGATATTCCATTATCAGTTTACGGTGTTATTTCTAAAATAAATAGTTTATATATTTCTTTTGTTTTAGGAGTTAGTATTGGAGCTCAACCTATTATTGGCTTTAATTACGGTGCTGGTAATTTAGACCGTGTTAAAGAAACTTTAAGAAAAGTATTAGCAATTAACTTTGCTGTCGGGATAATTTTTAATTTAATATTTATTTTATTTCCAGAACAAATTGCCGGTATATTTATAAGTAGTGAAGATGCAAGTCATGCGTTATTTATGGAATTTGCAACACTTATGTGTCATAGTTTCCTTTTAGTATGTGCACTTAATGCTATGGAAATGACTACTTCAATTGTAGTTCAATCTTTAGGAAATGTTGTTAAAGCAACAGCCGTATCATTTATTAGACAAATTATTTTGTTTATACCACTTGCACTTCTACTAAGTATCGGTTTTAAAAAGGGGTTAAATGGTATTTTGTATGCTGGCTGTTTAGCAGATGGTTTAACATTTATTATAGCCGGTATCATTTTCATTGGCGAGTATAAAAAATTAGATAAATATAGTAAAAAAACAATAGAAGAACAGGATGAAGTAGTTCCTAAAACTTACGAAGGTAAGAAAGTGATTGTTACTATATCTCGTGAGTACGGTTCTGGCGGTCGCTATGTTGGAAAGTTATTAGCGAAGAAATTAGGAGTACCATTCTATGATAAAGATCTTATAAATTTAAGTGCTAAAGAAAGTGGCTTAAGTTTAGAATATGTTAAAGAAAATGAACAAACCTTAGAAGGTCCCAAAACAACTGATGATTTACTTTATATAGCTACGACGAAAGTTATTGAAAACTTATATAAAAAAGGTTCATGTGTTATAGTAGGTCGTTGTGGAAATTATATCTTAAAAGATAAAAAAGATGTTTTAAAAGTGTATTTATATAGTAGTGAAGAAGATAAAATTAATAGAGTTATAAAGTATTATCATATAGAAAAAGATAAAGCTTTAAGTACAATAAAGAAAGTAAATAAAGAGCGTAAAAAACATTATAAATATTATACTAATACTAATTTAGATGATTATAATAATTATGATTTAATAATTAATGTTAGTGAATTTGGTGTGGAAAAAACGGCTGAGATTATAAATAATATAATTAAAAATAATTAAGTTAGAGAAGAGAAATCTTCTTTTTTTAATTGAATTATTAGTTGACTTTAAAGAAATAAAATATTATTATATCCTTACTAATGAAAAAGGAAAATAATTTATGAAAAAGCAACTAATAAAAAAAGTTAATAAAGAAAAACAACAATATGAAAGTATTTTATTAAAAGCTAATGAAGACGTTTTAAGACTACAGGAAAAATTACAAAGATTAGATGATGGTACTGATGATGAAAGACTTAAAAATGTTTTAAAAGAAATAAAGCAAGAAAAAATTAATATGGATGGACTGTTATTTTTACACGGAAGTTTAGAAAAAAGTTTGAGTGAGTTAGAAAATGATAAGAGTATGACTTTAGAACAAAAGGTAAAGTTTAGAGAAATATTAAATAAAAATTTGAAAGATAATGAAGCTAATCTTAAACTTGCTTATAAAGATTATTATAAACTTTTAAGAAAAAAATTGGAGATAAATTGTGATAATATTGGCAAGCGTAAGGATTTAAAACAAAGATTAAAAAGTACGAGTAAAGTAGCCGCTTCTTTAACAGAAGAGGAGTTTGTTGATAAACTTATCAAAATATTTAGAAATAATAATTTTAGCAATTTATATGATTCAAAAGAGGATTTTTTAAACTATTCTTTTGGCCAAATTTTCTTGATAAAATATGCAATTACGCAAGTTTGTAATTATTATGATACTTATGATTATACGCCTAATATGTTAAGACAAATAAAGATTATAGCTAATTATACTTTTAAACCTAGTGGTAAGAATTTAAGCTATCAAGATTTTATTAATTCTTTAGAAAATGGTAATTTACAATTGTGTGATTTTAATTATCCTATTCTTACATATGAAGGAGCTTTAAAGTTATATAAACATATTTCATTTACTTTTTGTCTACCTAAACAAATAGGGTATGTCTTGAAAAAATCATTAAAATAGGTTGGAATATACCTTTTTTTTTGATATAATGTATTTTGTTTGTAGTCGCTTATATTTAAAATAAAAAATAAAAAAAGGAAGTTGATTATATATGAGTAAAATAAAAATTATGGGGCTTGGTGGCCTTAGTGAGACGGGTAAAAATACCTATGTTGTGGAAGTAGATAACTCTATCTTTATTTTAGATTGTGGGTTGAAGTTTGCAACAGAAAATTTATATGGAATAGATTATATTATTCCGGATTTTGAATATTTAGTTAAAAATAAAAAGAAAATTAAAGGATTATTTCTAACACATGGACATTATGAAAATATGGGTGCTACAAATGATTTAGTTAGAATGATTCCTAATCTAAAAGTTTATTGTACAAAATTTACCAAATATGTTTTAGAAACTGATGGTTTAAATCCAAAGAATATTGTAGAGATTGAACCTCATAAAAAGTTAAATTTTAGAGATGTTAGTATTTTCCCAATTAGTGTGTCGCATTCAACACCAGATGCGGTAATGTATGTTATAAATACTAGAGATGGAGCGATTTGTTATACTGGCGACTTTATTATTGATCCATTAATGCGCGGTGCATATGATATGGATTTAGGAAAGATTGCCTACGTTGGTAAAAAGGGTGTATTAGCCTTATTACAAGAGTCGTCATTTTCGGAGCGAAGTGGTCATACTTCACCTAATCACCGTTTAGTTGGTGTCTTTAAAGAAGCTATTAGTCATACTAAAAATCGTTTAATGTTTTTAGTATTACCAACACACTTATATACGATTCAAGAAATATTTGATGCTGCTAAAAATACCCATCGTAAGATTATCGTAATGGGTAAACAATTACAAAATTTAATTGATATGGCAATGAAAGAAAAATATCTAGAAGTACAAGAAGGGTTACTTGGTGATTTATCTAATATTGATGATAAAGATGCTATTATTTTGATGGCTGATAGTAAACAAAATCCATATGCTTGTATAAGTAAGGTTTTAAGTGGTTATGATAAATTTATTCATTTAAAAGAAACTGATACAATTGTTTTTGCAGAACCTAGATATGATGAAAATGAAAAATTATTAGTAAAAATAGAGAATGATTTAGCAATGCATGGTTGCGAAATTGTTTCAATTCCAAAGGGAAAGACAATATTACATCATGCTTCAAAAGAAGATTTAATGTTGATGATTAAATTATTAAATCCTAAGTATTATATGCCTGTTAAAGGTGAGTATCGTTATATGGTAAATAATGCAGATCTTGCTAGTAGTTTAGGTATTCCCGATAGCAATATTTTATTAAAACAAAATGGTGATATTGTAGAAATTAATAATGGAGTTTTACAGGATAATTTTAAATCTATTAAAGTTAATGATGTTTTAATTGATGGCAAAAGTAATGATGACGTAGGGGATTTGGTCATTAAAGATCGTCAAATGTTAAGTGAAAATGGAATAGTATTAATTTCAGCAACTATTTCTAAAAAAACAAGAGAAATTTTAGTAGGACCTGAAGTGACAACTAGAGGATTTATCTATATAAAAGATAGTAAAGATATGATAAATGAAATTAAAAATATTGCTTTAACTGTTATTACAAGAAATATTACGGATAGGTATGTAGAATATACTAAAATAAAAACGGAAATTAGAGAAGAATTAGGTAAATATTTATATAATGAGACTGAATGTAAACCGATGATCATTGCCGTTATTCAAGAGGTATAGAAGATTTTCTATACTTCTTTTCTTTGGCTTTTTGTAGAAATAATGGAAAATAAATTGTATAATTAGATTAACAAAAGGACGGTGTTTATGAATTACATAATTATTACTTTATTAATAGTAATTATTATTCTTTTAGTAGTGCTTTTAGTTACAAAAAAGAAAAATAATAATAGTGATATAGTGGAAAGACTGGGCAAGATGGAAACTAAACTTACTAAAGATATATTAGATTTTAAGTATGATTTTAGTAAAGGGTTAAATGAAGATTTTAAAACATTAAATAATGAGATAACTAATAATCTTTTAAGAATAAATGAAAAAGTTAATCTTAATTTAGATGAAAATTTTAAAGAAACGAATAAAACGTTTGCTAATATATTAGAAAGATTAAGTAAAATTGATGAAGCTCAAAAACGAATTGATAATTTAAGTAGTGATATTGTTGCATTACAAGGTGTTTTAACTGATAAAAAAACAAGAGGAATTTATGGAGAAGTAAGTTTAAATTATATTTTAAGTAGTATTTTTGGGGAGGGTAATAAAGATATATATAAGTTACAATATACCTTAAGTAATGGCTATATAGCTGATTCGATAATTTTTGCCCCAGAACCTTTGGGACATATATGCATAGATAGTAAGTTTCCTTTAGAAAATTATCAAAAAATGGTAGATCGAAATATTAATATTGATTTAAGAAATATGTATGCTAAAAATTTTAAAAGTGATGTAAAAAAACATATAGATGCTATTAAAGATAAATATATAATTAAAGGAGAAACCAGTTATCAAGCAATAATGTTTTTGCCGGCTGAGGCTATATTTGCAGAGATAAATGCTTATTATCCGGAGTTAGTCTCCTATGCCTATAAGAATAATGTTTTTATTACATCGCCAACTACTTTAGTAAGTACTTTATCTATTATCAGTATGATATTACAAAATATGAAAAGAGATAAGTATGCTAAAGTTATAGCTAATGAATTAGCAAAACTTAGTGATGAGTTTCAAAAGTATCGTATTCGTTGGGATAAGTTATCTAAAAATATAGATGCTGTCTCAAAAGATGTTAAAGATATAAATATAACTACTGACAAAATAACATCTCGATTTGCTTCGATAAATGAAGTTAATTTAAAGGAAATTGAAACTAAAGAAGGTGGTTTTTATGAAAATGAGTAAGAGTATAAAAGATAAATTAAATAATTTATGGCAAAAGTTAAAGAATAATAAATTGACTATATTAGTTGTTATTCTTTCTATAGTAGTAATGTTTTATTATGTGGATAAGAAACAAGGATATCATGAAGATGAAATGTTTTCCTATGGTTCTAGTAATTATAAATATGATAATGTATATCGTAATTATGGATATGCGCAGGGAAATATGGATATTCTTTATCGAGAAGTATTAAATAGTCATGATATTAAGAAACTAATAACTTTCTTGAATGATGTAAAAACTAATGATTATAGTGAATTTACTAAAGATGAAACTTTGTTTAAAGAAGTACCTACTTGGAAAAGTAATGAAGATGCCTTGAATTATTTAACTATTGGTAAAGGTGATGTTTTAAATTATCGTTCTACTTATATTAATCAAACATTTGATGTACATCCACCGTTATTTTATTTTTGTATGCATTTAGTATCAAGTATTTTTTATGGTAGATTTACTAAATATATTGGTTTTACTTTAAATATGATTTTCTTTTTAGGAACTTTGTATTTTCTAGATAAGATATGTAAAAGAATGGGAAAGAAAAATATTAGTGCACCGACTTTGTTGCTTTATAGTTTAAGTATGGGGGCAATAAGTACGGTAAACTTTCATAGAATGTATATGATGTTAACTTTCTTTAGTGTTTGGTACTTTTATTTAACTGTAGATTTAATAAAAAATGACTATACAACAAAGATAAAATGGCCTTGGATTATATGCGTACTTGGTGGTTTTTTGACTCAGTATTATTTTTGTATATATATTGTGTTAATTTTCTTAATAAATGCAATTTATTTAATATGGAAAAAAGGATATCAAAAAGTAGGGAAATATTTGTTAGTTCATGTTATTCCTGCTGTAATTGGTATTATCTTTTATCCAGTAAGTATTTATCAAATATTTTTCTCTTATCGTGGATTTGGGGCTGAAGATACTGGACGAAGTATTGTAGCTAATTTAAATTATTATAGTAATGCTCTTTTAAAAATGTTTAGTTTAGAAAAAATATTTACTTTATTAGTATGCTTCTTATTTTTAGGAATGGGATTGTATTATGGTCAAAAAAAGAAATTACAAGATAGAAAGATAATTATAAATTTATTTGTTCCAATGGTATTATTTATAATTATAGTTTCTAAAATTGCCCCTTTCTTAGGTGAAAATTATACTTCTAGATATATAATGTTATTATTACCGATGTTTGCTTTATTATTGGTTTATTTGTTTAAGATCTTCTATACTAGTAAATATTTTACTTTTATTAGTATGTTTGTTATTGTTATAATAAGTATAGTTGGTTTTAAAACAAGTACACCAGTATACTTATATCAAGATTACGGTAAAGTTTTAGAGTTAGCCAATGCAAATAAAACAAAGCCATTTATCTATGTTTTTGATAACTATTTTACCCACTTATCAGCTATGCCAGAATTTGCAACTTATGAGAAGCATTTGATTTTAAATAATAATATTTATGATTATAGTTTACTAAAAAATGATGAAGTATTAAAAAATAGTGATGAAGTAATAGTTTGTGTTAAAAATTGGTTAGATAAAGATAGTGTTATTGAAAAATTAATAGATAATACTGGATATGAAAATAAAAAAGAAATATTATATTTAAATAGTGATGTAGAAAGTACATATTATTTATTAACGAAATAAAAAACCTTAATGCTTAATTGGCTATTAAGGTTTTTTAACTATATATTTTATCAATACAATCTTTTTTATAAGTTAAAGATGGGTGAACATATAAATTTAAAGTAATACTAACATTAGAATGTCCTAATACTTCAGCTAGAGCTTTAACATCCATATTTTTTTCAATAGCATTTGTTGCAAAAGTATGTCTTAAAGCATGGAATTTGTGTTTTTTAATACCCCATTTTTTTAAATAATATAAGTATTTATTGTAATAGGATCTAGGTTCGACATAATGAAAAGAATTTGTTAAAAAATAGTTTTTATCACTAGGGAATGTATTTAAATATTCAGTTAAGGGCTGTAGTAGCTTATTTGCAATTGGGACAACTCGATTAGAATTGGCTGTTTTGGGATCATCTAAAACAACACGTGTTTTATTTTCAAAAGTTTCGGAACGAACTCTAATTAAAGTATGATTAATATATATTAATCCATTTTTTAGATCAAAATTTTCTTTACGAAGGGCACATAATTCGCCAATACGAAGCCCAGTATATAAACAAAGACCAATTCCTAGACAAACAGGATTATTTGAGTGAAGAGTATTATTCTCTAAGCGAATTATTTCTTCTTTTTGAAAAACATCAATATTTTTCTTCTTTTTTATAGGAATGTCAAAATCAATGTAGATATGACAAAATTTTATAATTTGTTTTAAAATCATTCCAATTTCGTGAACTGTGTTATTTTCTAAAAAAATAGCTTTCGTATTTAAATAAGTTTCTATTGTTTCCTTATTTAAAGAACTTAGTTTATAATCGCCTAGGTCAGGCATAATATGTTTTTTTACTTTATTAGCATAAGTAGCATAACTAGATAATTTTATTTTGTCTCTTTTAGATTCTAACCATCTTGATATGTAAATTGAAAATTTGCTTTTACTAACGTTGACTTTTTTTTCTTTTTCTAACATAATTTGACGTCTTTTTTCTTTTACTTCACTATAAGTTTTACCATATATATAACCGTATTTTGCTGTATCACCAATGTAATTTTTGATATAGCGGGCTTCATAACGACCATCTTTGCGTTTAAAAATACTTTCCCCTTTACGTCCCATTTTTATCTCTCCAATCACTTTTAGTATGGTATTTTAGCTAATTTATATACATATTTGTGTGGATATTCTCTTATTTATTAATTATATCATTAAAAAGACCACTATTATAGTTTATTAAATAAAGT
>CAKOKF010000039.1 GCA_934090775.1 uncultured Bacilli bacterium | reverse complement strand
GAAAAAAGTAAGAAAAGCCTTGCTTTTTTTTTAGAATAATTATACAATTATATTGCGTTGGAAGTTTTGCACCCATAGCGCAATTGGATAGAGCGTTAGACTACGGATCTAAAGGTTAGGGGTTCGACTCCCTTTGGGCGCACCACGTATTTCGGGAAGTAGCACAGCTTGGTAGTGCACCTGGTTTGGGACCAGGGGGTCGCAGGTTCGAATCCTGTCTTCCCGACCATGTTAGATTATTAAATGCCGTTTTTTGCGGTATTTTTTTTACCCCCCTGGCTCCAAATCAGTGGCACTATCAATCCGTGCTACATATAAGAATAGAGAGCCTATATATAAAATCTAATAAAAGGAAAGGTGATATTTATATAAGAAAAAGACAAATTATTTTTATATTACAATTTTGCATTAAGAATGCTAGAAACCGAAATAAACATTTTAGTAGATGAATTTGTTTTTAACCACGGCTATAATCCGGTTGAACATATTAAATCACGAATTAAAAGTGAAAAGAGTATAAAAAACAAATTAAAAGACAAAGGATATGATTATACTCCAAGTAATATTAAAAAATATATTCATGATGTTGTCGGTATTAGGATAGTTGTATCATTTCTAAGCGATGTTTACGATATAGTAAGTGTTCTTAAAAATAGTCAAGATTTAATAATTGTTAAACAACAAGACTATATTAAAGAACCAAAAGATACCGGTTATATTTCTTACCACTTAAATGTGTTAATTCCAATTTATTTAAACAATAAAACCGAATACGTTGAAGGAGAAATTCAAATAAGAACTGTTGCCATGGATTTTTGGGCTAGCCTCGATCATAAAATTGAGTATAAATTTAACAATGCTGATAAAATACCTTTAGAAGTCTATGATAAGATGTATGAAAATTCGCTTATTATTAAAGAATTAGACAAAAAGATGATGCATTTAAATGAAGTTGTTAATAAGTATGAAAATAAAAATAAAAAGTAAAAAATCAAGGAGTAAGTTAAACTGACCACAGTTTATCATCCTTGATTTTTTTTATAACAATCATTTAAAATCTTATATATCGTTTGTGTCTATTTTAGCAAATAACTTATTAATATTTTTCTCATCAATTTCAAATGTAGTTCCCTTGTCGTGAATTTTTCCATACTTATCTTGAGAAGTATAAAAAGAAATTTTCATATTTATTCTAATAAAACCAGAAGAAATTAAATCTAAAAAACAATCAAAACTTCTTAATTTGTATAATTTGAAATTATGATATTTAAAATAAACATCATTCTTATATTTCCTTTTTTCCACTGGGATTAAAGCTAAACAATTTAGTTTCATCATTAAACGATTTTCCAATTGCTCAAAAGACCAGGAAATATTTTTGCTCACATAATTTGTATATTTGTTTTTAACAACGAACCATATTTTTTTATTAATTTTATCAACTTCTAATTTAAATTCATTAAATAAACCGATTTTAGTAAATTTATTACCGTAAATCACGCCAAAAAATACTTTGTAATTTCGATCTTTCTTACTAGGCCAACCATATCGACTTAAAATTTCTTTGAGTACTAGTGGTCTATTATCAGGAACCATTGAGAAAAGACCAATATAGGGTTCGCTATACAAAAATTTAGTTTTCAATTCAATTCCACAGTAATCAGCTATAATTAAATTATCATCTTCTTTGCCTAGTAAATTTTCTAACATTTTACCGGCAGCGCTTGTCCCTTTTTCCACATTTTTAATCCAATTTTTACATTGAATTTTATAAAACTCTATTTTTAATTTTTTAATATTATCATTCATTCAAAAACCTCCTGTTTATAAAAAATTAAAATATTTAAAGTTTAATAAAACTTTAACAATTAGTTATAGATTTTAACATAATAACTTTAATTGTTAAAGTATAAATTATTAAGACAATCATAAAAAAATAAAATAACCTAATACTAAAGTATAAAGGTTATTTAAAAATCTATTTAATTGTTTTATTAGATATTTATTTTGCTCTTTTCATACCAATTTCATTATTTTGCATTAATGAATTACAATATTCTTTAAAATTATCAATATTATCATAAATGATACCATTAATTTGCAAACAGCCATTATCAATATCTAAAATATCTATTAGTTTTAAGATATAATTACATGTACTAATTAAGCTCTCTCTATCATTACTTAAAGCCGGAAAAATAACAATGAACTTATTAGGAGTTGTTCGCATAACGATTCCCATACCTTTTTCTAAAAACATATTGGCAATCATATAACGATTTTGAACATTTTCAAATTTTTGGGAAACATAATAACTAGAAACATCTCGTTTTAATAATTCATTAATTTTTTGAAAGCAGGCAGCATGTCCAAGATCAGCATAATAACTATTTTTAGGTGTTACCGGATTTAAACTTGGATAAAAATTATATTCACCATGACCATCAGGAATTAAAACTGTTACTAAATTATAATTAAATGCTTGTTTCCAAGTTCTTTTTGCCTCTTCTAGTGTTAAAACCGTACCATTAAATATGAAATAATTGCTTTTGAAATTCATAAAACCACCGTTAGTTATTTTACCACAAATAACTAGCTTTTGTTTAGCATTTTTGCTAAAATACATTTTAGAAAGGAAATAGCTTAATTTTAAAATAAAACTAGGCTTTAATAACCTGAAGAATGAATGAAGAATTATTTAATAAAATAAAAGAGAATATGGATCACGATGCTTTCATAGGACCACTTGCTTGTAAAAATAGTGAGGCTATCCGTTTACATGAAGAAAAAGAAGACATAAGGCCACCTTATTTTCACGATACGGACCGGATTATCTATTCTCTAGCTTATACACGATATATCAATAAAACTCAAGTATTTACTAATACTTTAAATGATAATGTAACAAGACGAAGTACTCATGTCCAACTAGTTAGTAAAATTGCAAGAACTATTGGCCGTGCTCTAGGTCTTAACGAAGATTTAATTGAAGCTGCTAGTCTTGGTCATGATATTGGCCATACTCCGTTAGGTCACGCTGGTGAAGCCATCTTAAACGGTTTATCTTTAAAAGCTGGCGAAGGCTATTTTAATCATAACATCCAAAGTGTTCGTAAACTAGAATTTATCGAAAACAAAGGTACAGGTTTAAATCTAACCATGCAAGTAATTGATGCAATCATGTGTCATAATGGCGAATTAGAATTAGAATGTTACAAGCCTATAAAAAAGACTTTTCAAGATGTTTTAGATGAATATCAAAAGACTTATCAAGAAAAAGAGGCTAATACTTCCTTAATTCCTTGTACCTTAGAAGGCTGTGTCGTAAGAATCAGTGATATAATATCGTATCTTGGTCGCGATATTGAGGATGCTCTAAGACTTCATACTTTAAGTAAAAGTGATTTACCTAAAGATATTATGGATGTAACTGGTTATAGCAATAAAGAAATAGTTAATTACTTTATAAAGGATATTATTACTAATAGTTATGGTAAAGACTATATAAAGATGAGTAAACAAGCTTTTATAAATTTGAAAAAATTAAAAAAATTCAATTATGAACATATTTATAGTCAGGCTAATACTAAAGAGACCTTAGATAAATGGTATCAAATGATGGAAAATTTATTTAAATCATCATTAAAAGATTTACAAGAAGAAAATGAAACTAGTGACATTTATATCTATTTTTATAAATACATGAATGCTGATTATAAGAAAAATACTTCTAAAGAAAGAGTAGTTATTGATTATATTTCCGGGATGACTGATCGTTTTTTTATAAATTCTTGTCAAAAGTTAAACAGTTAATATCAAAATACTTTCTATAAAATATAAAAAATAGAGCTTTATAATTCGCTATAAAGTTAAGAGGCCTAATAATTTTATCAAAAGTTAAATTGACTTTTTACTCGTTTAATAAGATAATAGATGTAGAGGTGAAAATTGTGCCAAAAAAAGAAAAAAATTTAACTATAACTGAAGAAGAAATTCAAAATAATCATATTGTTAAATCTACTAAATCTTATTTAATTGTTTTTAGTATTATGTTTCTATCGATATTTTTACTACTAATAGGCAGTCTTTTTAGAACTAATGTTACTCCTGATTATCCAATTGTCTTTAAAGGTGCTGATAATCGTTTAATGGTAATTACAAGAAATAATGATGTTAATGATATAACTAATATTGATGAAACTGATATTGTTTATGCTAATAGTGATATTCGTTATATCTTGTATACTGATAAAAGTTCTTTATACCTTTTAGACACAACTAGTACAGAAAATAAAAAAATATTAACTAATAAAGCATCAAGCTATGGTTTTAGTAGTGATGATAAGTATGTTTATTACATTGAAACTAATAATGATTTATATATCTATAATCGTAAAACTACTTCTTCTTACTTGGTAGATAGTAATGTAACTAAACTATTAGATGTTTCTCTAGATTATGTTATATATGAAAAAGATAATTCTTTACTTGTAAAAAATATTGCTACACAAACAATAGATACAGTTGCTAAATCTTATGAAGATATTATCTTAAGTAAAGATGGAAAAAAGATGCTTTATTCTAATTTGAATCAAGATGAATCATTAAGTTACTATTTATATAATTTTAGTGATTTTAGTAATGATCGTATCTTATCTAATATTGAAGAACTTTTAAGTTATAATTCTACTTTTACTAAATTTATTTATACAACTAAGACAATAGATACTATTAACATTTATAATAATATTAAAGATAGTAAAGCAAATAGTGATAAGAAATTTGTCGCTTTAGATAAAGAAAATGCAACTAAAGAAGAATTAGAAGCCAATCAAAAATTACAAGAAGAGGTAAATCTTCGTAACGAAATGCGTGATTATGCTAAAAACTATACTGTAAAAGCTTATGATGTTTATTATCAAAACAATCAAACTAAAACTCTTTTAGCTAGCAGTATTAATAAAGTTTATGTCTATGATATAAATGACCGTAAAATTATATATACGAAAATGAATTGGAATAGTAATTTCGATTTATCAAATTACACATCTTTAGAAGATTTTAAAAAGGATATTGAAACTAACAAAGAAAATGGTTTATATTATAAAATGCATGATATTGAAGCATCATTAATAAAAGAAAATGTTAATGACACATTAGTAGTAGAACAACTAGGTAGTGATGAAATTTACTTTAGTGAAGATAATAATTTATATTATAGTAAAGTTACTAATCGTAAAGCAAATACCTATAAAGAAGTAGCTACTAATCTAGCTAAACCAATAAAAAATATGACCAGTGATATGGGTTTAATTTATCTAGTAAAAGAAGATGAAACCTATACATTGAAATATATTAGCAATGGTAAATCGGGTGTTATAAATACTAATGTTTATCCCGAATTTATAACAATATCCGAAACGGAAAATAGTATTTATTATTTAAAAGATTATGAAAATAATCAAGGAAAATTAATTATTTATAATGGAATTATCAATAGTAAGATTGCCGATGACGTTAATTCATTTATTTATATTAATGATGATTTAATGTATGCAACGAAAAACTTTGATGAAAAAAGCAGTACATGCGATTTATATCGCTTAAATGGTAGTAAATTAAATTTAGTTTATAAGGGAGTTTCTAAATGGTACAACCCCATTGCCAAAGAGAATGCTGTTTTAGAAGAAGCCCTAACTAGTTAGGACTTTTTTGTTTAAAAAATAAAAAAATGTTAATAATAAAAAAGAGAAGGAGAGTAATTAATTAAAATTAGTAGTAGCCTTTAGTTAATTAAAAAAATAATATGGAATACAAAAATTATAAACACGATACTTATACATTATATACAATAAAAACTGATAAATTTAAAACTTGTCATATTGAAATTATTTATAAAAATAAAATTAAGAAAGAAGATATAACTATTTTAAATCTTTTAGGAACCTATCTTGCTTATACTTCTAAAAAGTATCCTAAACGTCGTGATGTTATTGAAAGATTAGAAGATCTTTACGATACTAACTTTTATGAAACCAATGCACGAGTAGGTAAAAATATTTTTGCTTCTTTCATTATGGACTTTTTGGATCCTAAATACTGTGAAAAGAACTTCTTAGATGAAGTTTTAGCCTTACCATTTGAATTTATTTTCAATCCTAATTTCACTAATACGGTTCCTGATAAGAAAATCTTTAATGTCATAGTTAATATGGTTAAAAGTTCAATTCTAAGTAGTAAAGATAGTCCTACTAATTATGCTTTTAAACAAGCTTTTAAAACTTTAGGAGAAGATAATCCAGCTGGTTTTGATATGAATGGTAGTTTAGAAACGTTGCAAAAAATAACTCCTGAAGATTTATATGCCTATTATCAAAGGTTTTTAAAAGAATTTAGCTGTGATATTTATATAATTGGTAATCTTGATATGGAATATGTCGATATGCAAATTGCTGAGTCGTATAAAAATAATTATGTGGCCCCACCAGTAAACGATTACTATATTGATTATCCAACCACCCGTAATATTGTTGACAAAGTTGAAACAGGGCCTTATGAACAATCATCATTTATTATGTTATTTAAAACGGATATGTTAACTGAAAAAGAAAAAAACTATGTTATTCATTACTTCAACTCCATTTTTGGTAGTGGCTCTTTGAATAATAAGTTAAATCAATATTTACGTGAAGAAAATGGTTTATGCTATAGTACTTATAGCGTTTATCAAAAAATTGATAATCTCTTTATTGTTTATGCTGGTATTGATGCTGAAAATAAAGATGCCTGTGTTCACCTAGTTAAAAAAGCTTTAAAAGAAATGCAACAAGGTAAATTTGAAGAACAAGAAATAAGTTTTGCTAAAGAAAATTTAATTAATCAAATTAAAATGTGTTATGATTCTCAAACTAGTATCTTAGATAATTATGCTTTCCATAATTTAATTGGATCGCCATTACTTAATGTTCGTATTAAAGAAATTGAGAATGTTGGCAAAGAAGAAATTGTCAATTTAGCTAAAAAAATAAAATTAAATTCAATCTATTTATTAGGAGGTTCCAATGTTAAAGAAAATCAAGATAAGTAAATATAATGAAACAATTTACTATGAAAAATTAGAAAATGGTTTAGAAGTCTTTATGTGGCCTAACAGTAATGTAAGTAGTTTCTATGCCACTTTATCCGTTAAATATGGTAGTGTTGATACTTCTTTTAAAATAAAAAATAAGACTTATGAAGTATCTAAAGGTATTGCTCACTTTTTAGAGCATCTTAAATTTAATGAAGGACCTAATAAAACAGCTCATGAATACTTTAACAAGATAGGTTCTTCTATTAATGCTTTTACGACTTTTGATTATACATCATATGAAGTTACAGCTTCTAATAAATTAAAAGAAAATATAACTCATTTACTAGATTATGTCCAAACTCCTTATTTTACGAAAGAGTTAGTTGAAAAAGAAAGAAAGATTATATTATCGGAAGTTAAAATGGGAAAGAATAATCCTTATCAAGTTTTATATTATACTTTAAATGGTACCGTTTTCTCTAATGATAATCATCGTAATTATGTAACGGGGGATATTGATGATGTAAAAAATATCACTTTAGATGAAATTAATTTGGTATATAATACTTTCTATCATCCAAGTAATATGTTCTTAACAATTACTGGCGATTTTGACCCTGAATATTTAAGCGTTGTAATTAAAGAGAACCAAAGTACAAAAGAGTTTCCTAAATATCAAGATCCTGTTCGAATCCAACTAAAAGAACCCGAAAGAGTAGCAGTTCGTGGGATTGATATTGCTGGCAACATTGCTCTTCCTAAATTAAAATTAGCTTATAAGATAAAAAAAGATAAATTAGGCAACTTATCGGACTTAGAAAAACTATTATACGTTCGTATTATATTAAATGCTAACTTTGGTACTACTAGTGAATTAAAAGAAAAATTATTAGAAAGCAATTTAATAACTAAATTAGGAACAAGTGCTACTATAATTGGTGATTATTTAGAAATAGTTATCAGTGCCGAAACTAGATATCCTAATGAAATAACAAAGATTTTAAAAGAAACTTATAGTAATATGGATATAACTAAGAAACGCTTAGAAAGAAGAATTCGTTGTAATATTGCTGATTTTATTTATGGTTTAGATGATATTGAATATACTAATACTATTATTCAAGATAATATCATTATGTACAATAAAATTATTACTAATACCTATGATATTATAAAAAGTCTAAATGTTGAAACAGCTAGTAAAATCATTAAAGATATTCAAACGGAAAATAACTGCTTTGTTATTATGCATCCCATTGAAGAAAAGCAATCTCCAAGTGTCTGAGATTGCCTTTTTAAATACAAAAAAACTTCCAACCGGAAGTTTTTCTACTATCTATTATAGTATTCAACGATTAATGCTTCATTAATATCAGGATTTAATTCGCTTCTATCAGGATAACGAAGATATTTTCCAGATAACTTATTAGCATCAAATTCAACATAAGCTGGTCTATTTAAAGTAGCTTCAACAGCAGCTTTAATAGCAGGATGGTCTAAAGATTGTTCTTTAACAGCGATAACATCACCAGGTTTTACTGTATATGAAGGGATATCTACCTTAACACCATTAACAGTAATATGACCATGATTTACAACTTGACGAGCAGCACGACGAGTAGTAGCCATTCCCATACGGTAAACTACATTATCAAGTCTTGTCTCAAGAAGTTGAAGTAAGTTTTCACCAGTAATACCAGCCATCTTAGTAGCACGTTTAAATGTTTTAGCAAATTGCTTTTCATTTAAACCATACATAAATCTAACCTTTTGTTTTTCTTGTAACTGAACACCGTATTCACTTAATTTTCTACGACGGTCTTGTCCATGAATACCAGGAGCATAAGGTCTTCTTGCAAGTTCTTTACCATTTTCTAGAGTAGAGAAACCAAGATGACGAGATTTCTTATATTGAGCACCAGTGTATCTTGCCATAAATAATTCTCCTTTCATTATATTTGCTTTTACTTAGTACGAACCCTTGCTTTATAGGGGAGTCTATCTAAATACTTTCTCATAGGCAGAGATAGATACTTATAACCATAAACGGGATAGACACATCAATAAACTTTCAGGCACTGCCAATTAAATGCAAGAATAATTTATCATATCCTTAATTATAAGTCAATTAAACTAACAAAATTTGTTTAAATTTGTAAGAATAAATTGTTTTTTTATAGAAAAAATGGTATTCTTATATTAGTTATGATAGAGAAGGGCAAGAGCATGTATGAAAAACAAATTAAAAATTAATTTTAAAAACAAAAAGACTATTATTATATCCATATTATTAGGACTTATCTTAATTGGCCTAATAATATTTATTTGTACAAAGGTATTTCACAAGGATAAAGAATTAACACCAGATAATCCGACTACTAATGAATTTGAAAACTATCTTAAGGATGCTATTAAACCGTTTGATGAAGAAACAATCAAAGATTTTATCGGAAGTACTGATAATGCTGTTACCGTTGATGAAATATATTGGGGTGCAACATATAATGATAATATTGTTGATAATGTTAAAATTTTATATACATTGAGTAGAATGTTCTTTAATGATTCTAATATAGTTGATTACATGGTTGGAGCTAACATGTTTGATGAAACAACTGAACTAGGCGATATTAAACTATCTCTTAAATTTATTAATAAAGCTCTAGCGGCCAAGTTTAAAGATCTTACAATTGAAAAAAACACAGTGATTACTGATGGCTTCTTTAGAGGGGTAAATGCTGTAATATGCGGTGATACTTATTGCATTATTCCTATTTCTAAAAATCAAAGTAACGGTAGCAATTCTGACGGCTTATATAGTAGCGAATCAGAAGGACTAAAATCTACATCTAGTGGTTATGAAATTACTACTAAAAAAAAAAAAAAAAAAAAAAAAAAATAAAGAAAAAAAAAAAAAAAAAAAAAAAAAAAAAAAAAAAAAAAAAAAAAAAAAAAAAAAAAAAAAAAAAAAAAAAA
>CAKOKF010000038.1 GCA_934090775.1 uncultured Bacilli bacterium | reverse complement strand
ATTTACCGAAGGAATTAATTGCCCAAACGCCATTAGAAAATAGATCTTCTTCGAAATTATTAGTTATGGATAAAAAAACAGGCGAATTAACGCACGAAGTTTTTAAAGATATAACTAAATATTTACAAAAAGGTGATGTTTTAGTATTAAATAATACCAAGGTTATTCCTGCTCGTTTAATTGGCGAAAAAGAAGAAACTAAGGCTCATATTGAATTATTATTATTAAATGATTTAGGTGATAAGAAATATGAATGTTTAGCTAGACCTCAAAAAAGATTGCATGTAGGAACTATCGTATTCTTTGGCGATGGCTTACTAAAAGCTAAAGTCTTAGAAATCAAAGGCGAGGGAATTGTTCACGTTGAATTTATTTACGATGGCATTTTTTATGAAATATTAGATAAGTTAGGCGAAATGCCATTACCTCCTTATATTCATGAAAAATTAAAAGATAAAACTAGATATAATACTGTTTATGCAAAAATTGAAGGGTCAGCGGCGGCTCCAACAGCTGGTTTGCATTTTACTAATGAATTATTAGATAAAATAAGAGAAATGGGAGTTATTGTAACCTTTGTAACTTTACATGTTGGTTTAGGAACATTTAGACCTGTCGAAGAAGAAAATGTTTTAGATCATAAAATGCATAGCGAATTTTATATGATGTCTAAAGAAACAGCTGATATTTTGAACCAAGCTAAAAAAGAAGGACGAAGAATAATCAGTGTTGGGACCACATCTTGTCGTACTTTAGAAACGGTTGCCCATAAATATAATGGCGAGTTTAGGGAATGTTCTGGTAATACGGATATCTTTATTTACCCAGGCTTTAAATTTATGGCAATTGATGCATTAATTACTAATTTTCACTTACCTAAGTCAACTTTAGTAATGTTAGTTAGTGCTTTATCAAGTCGTGAAAATATTTTAAATGCTTATAAGGAAGCAATAAAAAATGATTATCGTTTCTTTTCTTTCGGCGATGCTATGTTTATAAAATAGAAAAGTTAAATAAAGTAGGAGGTTACTCTTACTTTTTTAGTATAAATTTATTGAGTAAATAACAGCACAAAAATAAACTTTTAAATAGCAGTATCTTTTGTAGCTAAAATTTGTTTTAATTTAGAACCATTTTTAAAGACTACAAAGAAAATATCAAGAGCCTCACTAATAACAAGACCATATAAACCAATATGGAGTAAACTAAAAAGAAATAAAGAGGCTAACTTTAAGAAAACCCCAATAGTAGTTGTTTTTAAAGTATAAGAACCATATCCAAGACCTTGTAAAATACTAGAAATAGGAGCTTCTAAATAATAAAAAGTAAAGAAAGGACTTAAGGCTAAGATATAATTGGCACCTAGATTAGTATTATAAATAAGACCAAGTAAGAAGTGACGGAAAATAGTGACTAAAACCACAGTAAGAAGGCCAATAAAACTAGAAATAAAAATGGCTTGTTTAGTACGGGTTCTAACTAGATCATATCTTTTTTGGCTATAAAACTTCGATACTTCAGGAATAATACTAGTACAAATGGCTTGAATAAGAAAAGAAGGCATTAGAAGAAGGGCAAGACTATAACTATTATAAATACCATATTCTAAAACAAAGAAAGAGGAAGAATAACCAACATATAAAAGGGTATTAGAAAGAATAATTGGTTCAAAGAAATAACCGATATTACCAATAATACGACTAGAAACTAGAGGCATCGAAGTATTAAATAATTCTTTAAAAATGGAAGAATTATAAGAGATGGTAGTTAAATTTAACTTAGTATTTTTAGGAAGTAAGATTAAAAAAGTAATGATACTAGCAGCTTCGGTTACAATATTAAGAAGTAAAAACGACATAATACCAAGGACTAGATTTTTTTGGACTAGACCAGGAAGAATAAAAATAATAAATAAAAGGCGGATAGTTTGCTCGATACAATTCGATATGTTATTAGGAAGCATGCGCTGTTTACCATAAAAATAACCTTTTAAAGTACAGGCTAAAGCCATATTAGGCATTGCAAGGGAGGCGGCGATAATTAAAACTTTCGTACGAGGTTCATGTAAAAGATTACTACTAATAAAATCACTACTTAAAATAATTAAAATAACACAGATAAAATTTAAAATTAAGAGAAAAATGATACCTTGTTCAATGATTTTACGACTTCTAGTTTTACCTTCGGCAATTAATTTAGAAATAGCTTGCGGCATTCCAAAACCAGCAACGGTCACCATTAAAGAGAAAAAAGGCATAATAAGACTGTAAAGACTAATACCTTCCGTACCAAGGATACGGGTATATAAAATTTTGATAATAAAACTCAAAATTTTAACGACAAAACCACCACCACATAAAATAAGGGTACTAATAAGAAACTTGTTTTTTTGCAATCTTATCACCTATATAAATATTATGAAGATTTTCCCTTCAAAATTACTGGGATTTAGTTTATAATAATTAAGAAGGACAGCAGGTGATTTAAGATGGATTATGAGTTTACAAGTGTACTAGATTTAAAAGCACATATTAAACCGGCTTTAGATTCAAAAGTAAAGGAATTACGTAGAAAAAAGATCGATTATGTTAGTCAAGATGATATTTTTGAATATTTACGGAATAATGTTTGGCCTTTAAAATCTAATTTAACACTTTATAATATTGTTGATGATATTTTAAATACAAATAATGAAGTATTTTGTAATTATGTTGTAAGTAAAATTAAAAATCATCAATAAATTATTGATATAAAAAGTAAAGACTAGTAAAGTAAATGACAAAATAAGTTAAGAAAAAAAGAGTAATTACTTTCGATAATAAATAGTATTTAAATTATTATTTAGTATTTGAGGAATCAGGAGTGATAAGATGGAAACTAAAAGAGAATATAAAGAAGTAAGTTATGAAGAATTATTAACTAAATTAAAAACATATATAACAAATGAAGAAGAATTAAAGACAATTGATAAAGCCTATAAATTTGCTTATCAACATCATTTAGGTAAGAAAAGAAAAAGTGGCGATGATTATATAAGCCATCCTATTAACGTTGCATATATTTTAACTTCTTTAAATGCTGATTATATAACCATTTCGTCTGCACTTTTACATGAAGTTATAAATCATGGTGGGGCTACACTAGACGAAGTAAAAAAAGAATTTGGGGACGAAATAGGAAGTATTGTTAATAGCATTTCCAAAATTAATAAATTGACATTATCAGATGATAAAGAAGCTAGTGCGATTAATTTAAGAAAAGTCTTAGTTGGTTTGTCTTCGGATGTTCGTGTTTTATTTGTTAAATTAGCTGATAGACTACATAATATGCGTACGATTTGGGCCTTAGATCCAGAAGCCCAAAAAGCAAAAGCAAATGAAACAATTTCCGTTTTAATTCCTATTGCCCATCGTTTAGGTATCAATGCTATTAAAGCTGAATTAGAAGACTTATCCTTATATTATACTAAACCTGATGTTTATCAGGATATTGAAGAAAAGTTAAATAATGAAAGTACTAAATTAAACGAAGAATTGGAATTAATGAAAAATGAACTCGTTGATATTATGAATGAAAATAATATTCATTTTCATATTAAAGCGCGAGTAAAAAGTGTCCATAGTATTTATGAAAAAATGGCTAAAGGGAAAAAGTGGAATGAAATTTATGACATTTTGGCTTTAAGAATTATTGTTGATACAGTAAGCGATTGTTATTTAGCAATTGGTTTAATTCATGCAAAATTTAGACCACTACCAAAACGCTTTAAGGATTATATAGCAATGCCAAAAGAGAACATGTATCAATCACTACATACGTCAATTTTTGGGCCTCATGGATATGTTTATGAAGTACAAATAAGAACAACAGAGATGGATGAAATTGCTGAAAAAGGTATTGCTAGTCACTGGTCTTATAAAGAACATTCTAAAGGTGGCGTCGTAAATGTCTTTGAACAAAAGTTAGAAATGTTTAGAAACTTAATTGAGCAACATAGTGATGATTTAAGTAATAGTGAATTTAAAAAAGAAATAAATGAAGAAGCTTTAGGGAAAATGATTTACTGCTTTACTCCTAAAGGTGATGTCGTTGAATTACCAGTTAACTCAACGCCAATTGATTTTGCATACCGTATTCATTCCAAAGTTGGTGATACTTGCGTGGGGGCAATCGTTAATGAAATAATGGTTCCTTTAAATAAACCACTCGAAGATGGCGATATTGTTTCCATTAAAACTAGTAAAGATGCCACTCCTTCTAAAGAATGGTTAAATATTGTTAAAACTAGTCAAGCTAAAAATAAAATTAAATCATATTTTTCGAAAATTGATCGAGAAGAATATATTAAACGAGGCGAAGATTTATTAGAAAAAGAAATACGTCGTCGTAAATTAACATTTAGTGATGTTTTAGCACCAGAACGAATTGAAAAAGTATGTAAAGATTTGAAGCTTGATAATTTAGAAGATATTTATTTATCCGTTGGTTCTCTAAGATTTACACCATCTTATATAATAAATATGGCTTATGAAGATAAGAAAGACGTTCATGATATCTTAATTGAAAAGATTGGCCATAAGTCCGAAAATATTAACTATAAAAGTGATATTATTGTTGCTGGTAGTGGGGATATTAAAGTTAATATAGCTAAATGTTGTAAACCCATTAAAGGCGATAAGATTATTGGTTATATTACGAAAGGTGAAGGAATAACAGTTCATAAAATTGACTGCCCAAATGTAGCTAATACTAATCGTTTAATAGATGTTAGTTGGAATGATACTAATGATACATATTATTTTACAGATATCTTGATAAGTACTATTAATAATAAAAATTATCTTTATGATATTGTTAGCTTAGCAAAAGAAAAAGACATCTATATTGATGCTGTTAGTAATAAAGAAGAAGATAGTTTAACTAAGTATAAAATCACTTTAAAAATTAAAAATATCAAAGAATTAGATAATTTAATTAATGCCCTTAATATGTGTAGTTATGTCATCAAAGTAGAAAGGGTTAAAAATTAATGAAAGTGGTAGTACAAAGGTCCGGTAAGGCTAGTGTTTCAGTAAATAATGACTGTGTTGGAAAAATTGAGTCCGGATTAGTTTTATTAGTAGGATTTACCAATACCGATACCGATGAAACGATAAATTATATGGTAAAAAAGATTGTTAATTTGCGAATATTTCCTGATGAAAATGGCGTGATGAACAAAAGTATTTTAGATTATGGCGGCCAAATTTTAAGTGTCTCGCAATTTACATTGTATGGAGATGCTACTAATGGTAATCGTCCGAGTTATATTAAAGCTGCTAAAAATGAAATAGCCAAACCAATGTATGATAAATTTAATGCTCTTTTAAAAGAGTATGTAGCCGTAGAAACAGGTGTCTTTGGCGCTGATATGGAAGTTAGCATTACTAATATAGGACCAACAACTATTTTATTAGAAAAAGAATAAGGAGAATAATTATGTATGATGATTCAGCAGGAGCAATGTATGAGCAGGAAGAATTTGCTCGTAAAGAAGCGTTAAGAAAGAAAAGAATATTAATAAGAAGAATTGTAGTAGTTACAACGATTTCTATCTTATCTTTATATACGATTTTCTTTTTAATTGATCAGGGTCGTTTTAAAAAGGGATTAAAACCTTTAATAACATTTAAAGAAGTAACAAAGACTTATAACGATGGAACAGTAACTTCCCGTTATGGTTTAGGTTGGGTATTTAGAGAATATAATCGCGAATCTTTACTTGATACGGAAATTGTACCGTTTTGGCGAAGAATTCGTCAAGATTATGATGCGGCAACACCAGTTGATGCTAACTTGCCAAAAGTAGTTACCGACTATGAAATACCAGATAATCCAGAGGAATTAGAGAAAGTTGATGGCGTTTTATTCTTATATGATAGTGGCAAATTATTGGATACTTATAAATGTATTCTAAGTGACAGTGACTGTGAAATAGCCTCATCTTATCTTTATAGCGATGAAATTAGTGGCATGTTTGATGTCAAAATGGGAATAGTCGATAAAAGATATGCCTTTATTAAAGAATATCAAAATAAAGGCACGGAAAACGAAACAAGTAACGTATTACTTTACGATATTAAAAATAAACAAGTAATTGCTCAATATGAAGATATTCATTATTCAAGACAAGAAAACGGAAAAGGTCTTATCGATTCTTCTAAATATATAATTAAGAAAAATGGTTTATGGGGAATTGACCAAGTAATTAATGGTCGTGTTAGTAATATTTTAGATTATCGTTATTATGGAATTAATTTCTATTTTAATAGTAAAAAATATGTTTTAAAAAGTGATGAAGGCTATCAAATTTATGATATTGGCGCAAATAGTTTTAGTAATAATATAACGGATAAGATTGAAGATATTGTGGGTAACGGAACTAATACTTTCTATACAACTAAAACGATTAGTAATGAGGGAATTTTCTATACTTTATATGATGCTAATACTTTGGAAAACGTCTTAGGCGAAGCTGTTTCTTATATTGAATTATATAATGGCTTTATTGCTTATGTTAAAGATAATAAATTATATTTAACTGATTTTCAAGGTAATAAATTAATAGATATGGAAATACCACTTTACTTTAATAATTATAATGGATCCGGAGTTAAGGCCTTTACTGTTGAAATATTAGGAAAGCAGTTGCGAATTGCAACACCAAAATCAAGTGAAGCTACCCATTATAATACGGAGTATTATTTTGATAGTGTAACATATTCATATATTAGAACACGAGAAAATGTTAAGGAAAGCGTGGAATAAAAACCTTTTCTACTTAAAATGACGGAGAAGATTGACTAAAAATTAGAAAATCATTATAATAATGGTTAAATAAATTGTTATGTAGTAGTGCAATCTAGTATGTAATGATACTAGATTTTTACTTTTAGAAAAGAGGATATTATGATAATTAAACAAAAAGGAACTGTAGATATTTATGGGACTGATGCTCTTAAATGGCAATATGTTGAGAGTTTAATAAAAGACCTATGTCAAACTTATAATTATGGGTGGATTAGAACTCCAGTATTTGAAGCAACGGAACTTTTTCACCGTGGTGTTGGGGAAACAACTGATATTGTTACAAAAGAAACTTATGACTTTAAAGATAGAGGTGATAGAAACATTACCTTAAGACCAGAAGGAACTGCTGGTGTCGTTAGAAGTTATATTGAAAATAAAATGTACGGAAGTGCCACCCAACCAGTTAAGTTATTTTATATTGAACCAATGTATCGTTATGAAAGACCACAAAGTGGTCGTTTAAGAGAATTTAGTCAGTTTGGTTGTGAAGTAATCGGCTGTGATGATGCCTATATTGATGCTGAGGTTATTTCAATTCCTGTAAATTTATTTAAGACATTAGGACTTCGTAATGTGAAAGTAGAACTTAATTCCTTAGGCGATAAAGAATCACGTAATAATTATCGTGAAGCATTAATTAATTATTTAAAACCTCATATCGATGAATTGTGTGAAGATTGTAAAGTAAGATTAGAAAAGAATCCTTTACGTATCTTGGATTGTAAGATTGATGGGGCTAATGAGATTATTAAAAATGCCCCTAAGACAATTGATTATTTAACAGAAGAAGCAAAAGAACGCTTTAATAATGTTAAACATTATTTAGATATAATGAATATTGAATATGAAGTAAATCCTAAGATTGTAAGAGGACTTGATTATTATAATCATACGGTATTTGAAATAATGGCTGATATTGATGGTATGGGCAGTCAAAGTACACTTGCGGCTGGCGGTAGATATAACGGAATGATTGAAACTTTGGGAGGACCAAGTACGCCGGCGATTGGTTTTGCTTGTGGTCTTGATCGCTTAATGTTAGCTTTAGAAAAAGAAGATATCGAGTTGCCAATTAAAAACTGGGTTGATGCTTATATTATGTATGTATCTGATACTGAAAAAGATTATGCTATAAATATTTGTCAAAACTTAAGACTTAGTGGTTTTGACATTGAAATGGAAAATATGGGAAGAAGTTTAAAAGCTCAGTTTAAGCAAGCTGATCGATTGAATTCTAAGTTTTTGATTATTTTAAATGATGAAGATATTAAAAATAAAACAATTAAGATAAAAGATAATGTTACTAAAGAAGAAGTTACAATTAATGAAGATGAATTAGTTGATTATATAAATATGAATATGTAGGAGATTATGATGAAACATTTTACAAAAGAAATGGTTGATAGTTATGCTGATAAATTACTTATTGGCTTAACTGAAGAAGAAAATAAAATGGTTTTAGATGAATTTGCAGAAATTGACCGTAACATTAATATTATTAATGCAATTCCTAATATTAAAGAAGTAGAACCAATGAGTTATTGTCTTGACAATATGGAATGTCATTTAAATAATGATGAAGCGGAAGAAACAGTGCCAATTGAAGAACTGTTACGCAATAGTGGTAAGACAGTGGGTAGAGAAGTTGAAATAGTAAAGGTTGTTGGTTAAGATGCATAATGAGTTAGATATTGTCAAATTACATGAAATGTTAAAAAAGGGAGAAATTACTTCTGAGGAGTTAGTTCAAGAATCAATTCAAAAATCAAAAGAGATTGAAGAAAAATGCAATGCTTTTGCCCTTATTTTAGATGATGCAAAGGGTAGCGATGTAACAGATAATTTACTTAGCGGTATTCCTTATGGTATTAAAGATAATTATTCAACTAAAGATATCGAATCTTGCGCTTCTAGTAATACCTTAACAGGATATGTTCCTTTCTTTGATGCGACTGTCATTGAAAAATTAAAGAAAGCAGGAGCAGTTGCTACTAGCAAGACAGCAATGGATGAATTTGGTATGGGTGGTACAGGAACGACAGCTAAAACCGGCATTATTAGAAATCCTTGGGATCCAAGAAGAATGTGTGCTGGTTCTTCCAGCGGTTCGGCAGCAGCGGTAGCGGCTGGCGTTTATCCTTATGCTTTAGGAAGTGATACAGGGGACTCCATTCGTAAACCAGCTGCGTACTGTGGTATTGTTGGCTACAAACCTACATACGGAATGATTTCACGTTACGGATTATTTCCTTTTGCGTCTAGTTTAGATCATTGTGGCGTTTTAACCCGTAATGTTACCGATGCGGCCATTGTTACCGACGTAATTAAGGGTCAAGATGAAAAAGATATGACCTCATGGGATAGTAGTAAAATTAACTTATATGCTAGTTTAAAAGATGATTTAGTAAATAAGAAATTATGCTATGTTAAAGAGATTGTTTCATTAGATAATTATGCTAATCCTAGTGAAGAATTAAAGAGTCACTTAAATAATTTTATGAACGTTATTAATAATTTAAGAAGTAAAGGAGTAGTAATCGAAGAAGTAAGTGTCGATAAGACTTTACTAGATGCGGTGGCTTCTTGTTATGTTGTTATTTCTTGTGCTGAAGCAACTTCTAATATGTCTAATTTAACAGGAATAAACTTTGGACCACGAGGATGTGCTGATAACATTTATGAAGCCATGAAAGATCATCGTACTAAAGGTTTCTCACCATTAATTAAGAGAAGATTTGTTATTGGTTCGTATGTCTTACAAAGAGAAAACCAAGATAAATATTTTAACAATGCTAAACGTGTTAGAAGACTTATTGTCAATAAATGGAAAGAATTATTTAAAGATTATGATGCAGTAATTTTACCAGTTGGTAGTGGTCCAGCTCCTTTCTTAGAAAGTTCAAAGAATACTTTAGCTGGTGGTTCAAAAATTTTAGAAGAGCATTTACAAATTGGTAACTTTGGCGGATTTCCTTCCATTACAATACCTGATGGATTTGTTAACGGCTTACCAGTAGGCTTAAATATTACCGGTAATTGTTATGATGATCAAACCATTTTAAATATTGCTTATGGTATTGAAAAAACAATGAACTATAAGAATCAAATAGCTAAGGAGGTAACTTATGAATAATGATTTACAATTAGTTGTAGGCATCGAGATGCACTGCGAATTAAAGAGTAACGCCAAGGCATTTTCTAAGGGCATCAATGGTTTTAGTGATACCGCTAATGTCTATGTATCACCAGTTGATATGGCTTTTCCCGGCACTTTACCAATCGTTAATAAAAAATGTGTTGGTCATGCCATTAAAATGGCGCATATTTTAAATTGTAAAATTACTGATGTTATGCAATTTGATCGTAAAAACTATTATTATCCAGACCTACCTAAAGGT
>CAKOKF010000037.1 GCA_934090775.1 uncultured Bacilli bacterium | reverse complement strand
TTCATTAGGTGAATACATAAAAAACATTGGCTTTGAACCAGTTTATCTACATTTAAAAAATGATAATACAAGTGTGAATAATAAGTCAGTCACAATTAAAAAATCTAGTAATAAGCAATTATTTATAAAGGCTATAAGAAAAATCATGTTGAAAATAAAATTTTCTAAAATGATGAAGTATTTTAAATTGATTGATTTAGATGAAGTAAACAACGATGAAAGTATAAAATATGTTATTATAGGGAGTGACGAAATATGGAATGTAAACAATGATTCATTTACTCATTATGATGAATTTTTTGGATACAATTTCAAAAATAAAAAAATTATTACTTATGCTCCAAGTTGTAATGATATTACAAAAGACGATATAAAGAGATACAATGGTAATTTGGATTTTGAAATGTTTGAGTGTTTATCGGCTAGAGATAAGAATACTTTTAATTTATTATCTGATTTTGGATTCAAGAATATTACGATGGTATTAGATCCAACTTTTTTATCTAATTGTTATATGACAAAGATGTCAGATGTTAAATTAAAAAACTATATAATAGTTTATGGTCACAACTTTACTGATGAGCAGGTATCAATTATAAAAAAAATAGCTGCTAAATTAAATAAAAAATTAGTTTCTATAACAAAATATTATGATTGGTGCGATAAAAATATAATAGCAAGTCCGTTTGAATTTTTGTCATATATTAAAAACGCTGATTACATAATAACTTCAACTTTTCATGGAAGCGTATTTTCAATTATTTTTGAAAAAAACTTCATTTGTTTTGTAAAAAGTAAAAATAAAGTATCAGATTTATTAGAAAAATTTGAATTACAAGATAGGATTTTTAACGATGCTGACAGTGGATTAAATTTATTAAATGAGAATATTAATTATGCAAAGGTGAATGAGTTAAAGAAAAAATATCTTGAAGAATCAGTTGAATATTTGTGTAACTCACTTGACGTGGAGAAGAAAAATGAATAAAGTAAATGAAAACTCAAAAGAATTAGTAAAAAATTCCTTAATTATTTTATTAGGAAAAGGAAGCACACAATTTATTGTTTTTCTTTTGTTACCATTATATACAGCTGTTCTAACTACCGAACAATATGGAGTTATGGACTTAATTACAACCTATGTAACTCTTTTATCACCTCTTATATCGTTGCAGTTAGAAAATGCGATATTTAGATATTTGATTGACAACAGAAAAGATGAAAATAATAAAAGAGTATATATTATGTCTAGCGCTTTGACATTGGGCATTTTACTAATAATAGGTTTGCTATCTATAACTGCATTTACTTTTTGCTTTAAAATTAAGTATGGATTTTATTTAGCTTTACTTGTTTTAATAACAATGATATCAAACTACTTATTATCTATTGCTCGCGGGTTAGGCGAAAATATCGATTATGCAAAAGGAAGTATAATTGCTGGATTAACATCTGTATTCTTAAATTTAATATTTTTGTTGAAGTTTAATATGGGGGTTAGCGGTGTTTTTATAAGTCAAATAATATCAAATTTTGCTTGTTCGTGTTATTGTTTTTTTAAACTAGATATAATAAACTGTATAAAGTTAAAAAATTATGATAAGAAAAGAGTCAAAGAATTATTAAAATATTCCCTGCCATTAGTCCCAAATTCGGTAAATTGGTGGATAATTAATGCTTCGGATAAGACAATAGTGTCATATTTTTTAGGAGTTTCAGCTAATGGCATATATTCAGTTTCTAATAAATTTTCAGCTGCTTTTATAGCTGTATATAATATTTTTAATCTTTCTTGGTCGGAAAGCGCCTCTATTCACATAAATGATAATCCAAAAGATAGAGATGCCTTTTTTTCTTCCACTTTTAATGAAATGTATAAACTGTTTTACTTTTTATCACTTTTACTAATTTCAGTGTTACCATTTCTTTTTAAAATTTTGATAGACGAATCTTACATTGAAGCATATAGGTACATACCTTTTTTACTTTTTGGCTCAATATTAAATGTTATTGTTGGTTTGCTTTCGGGAATTTACATTGCAAAAAAGCTTACGAAAGAAGTAGCGACTACATCTTTGTTTGCCGCAATAATTAATGTTATTACAGATTTTTTCCTTATAAGAAAAATTGGCATATGGGCCGCAATTTTATCAACAATAATTGCTTTCGGTTCAATGACTATTTATAGAATAATAGATATAAGAAAGTATGTTAATTTAAAAATTGATTATAAATTTTTAATATTTTCATTTATATTATTTTTTGTTGTAACATTTATTTATTTAAAAAACAATTTTACTCTAAATATTATAAATGTTTCCATGTGTTTAGTATTCTTTATTGTTTTTAATAAAAATATGATTAAAAATTTATTAAGCGTTTTGTTCAAAAAAATTAAAAGATAACTAAAAACATAAAAATGCTGATTAACGATAAATTATGAACTGTTTGAAATTTTTATTAATTATGTTTATCAGTAATCTAATAGGGAGTTAGATTATAATACCTTTAAAGTTCACACTAAATAAAAAGAAACACGTAAATGTGATAAAACTTATTTAGAAAGAGCGTTTCAATAAAATCTAGTGTGAAGAGAGATGATAGAATTTCATCTCTTTTTATGTGGTAATATGTAGTAAATAATAATAGGAATGTGAGTATAGATTAAAGATTATTATTTGTTAATAGAATTAAATAGTAAGGAGGTTAAAATAGTTAATGTTAATTAAAATAGTAATGGATTAATAGAGGTTACTATTGAGAATAAAAAAAGAAAGTAGGGTGTCAGGTTTGTAATAAATTTACAAGTTCAGTACATGATAAATTAAAGCTTATAAGAAGTCTTTATTTAGATAGTTGTGGTTCTAAAAAAAGATATCATTGTTATAATTGTAATAAGATATTTATAGAAAAATTAAATACAAATGTTGATAAAGGTAATATCTCAAATAAAGTAAAAATTCAAATAAGAAAAGATTTAGGGTGATATCATTTGATGAATTTAAGGCTGATACAAGAGATGAAAAATACGCATTTGTATTAAATAATCCGATTCATAAGAAAGTATTAGATATATTGCTAAATAGAAAAAAGAATGCATGTTAAGCTATTTTACATTAGAGATTTAGTGGAATACACACTATTATATATGTATGAACCATAACTTATAGTATAAGAATATATGTTTCCTAAAGTCGTGTACGGAGTAAGTCTATTTCATTATACTTGATATATCATGTATGACAAATTAGACGAAATATCAAAGAAAAATAAAGATTATCAGTTTAACAAATGTGAATATTCGTCACATTTGTTAGATAGATAATTACAATTAACTGTTTCATGTTATGATGAAATTATCCATTAAAAATAAAATTATGGAATAAATATTTTATCATAAAGGAGCAGTAAAAAATGGTAGAAGAAAAGAATAAAAATTTTACACTTATTCGTAAAGTAGCTAATTTATTTGTGTTAAGTGAAATTAGTAAACAACATCCTAAAATTGTTAATGCTATGTCTTATGTCGACAATTTTCCAAGAATGACCAAAAAGGATTTTGAACAATTACCGCCTTACCTTCAAAACTTTTTATTAAACGAATGGAATAATATATTTGAAGTGGCAGAAAAAGAATGGATTGCTATACCATATGAAGAAGAAAGTAAAGGCCAAAAAATTGATTGCCAGTTATGTGGACATAAAAATATAGATTTACTTTATAAAATAAGAAATCTAGAAAATAAAAAGAAACTAATTGTTGGCAGCGAGTGTATTAAATATTTTGATTCAATTAAAAATAATTCTAAGGAAGATCGTAAACTATATGCTAAAGAAAGAAGAGAAAAACAAAAAGTTCTTAAAAATATAAGTTACGCAGAAAGTATTTCTTTAGGAATTGATGATAAAGTTAAAAGTTTTAAAAGGATACATGAAGATCATTCCTTTATCATGTCTAAAGATTTAGAAGATGAATACAAAAGAATTACTAAATTAATAAAAGAAGATTATGATATGGAGTTAAAAAAGCCAAAATCAAAAATCGATCGTAGAAAAATTATTAATGTTACTTCACAAATAACCGAATTTGAACTTGAAATTAGTAAATTTAAACAAAAATATAAAAATGATAAATGGAAGATTACTGAAGCAATGGCAAATTGGTGCTACTGTAATGAGAAAGTAGAACTAATTGAACGCCTAAGAACAACTGAAAAAATAGACTTATCAACAGTTGATCAAATTAAAGAAAAAAATTATTTGAATTTTATTGTAGAAGAATTTAGAGACTTTTTAAAATTTAATCATTTTAAATTAATAAAAAACAATACAAATAATTTCAATGTGGTAAGTAATTATTATGAAAGAATAATAATTATTATAGATACAATTGAATTTTTGCAAAAATATAAAAAAAATTTATTTACAGAAAAGTACCAAACTGTAAGTATGAAAGATTTGTTAAGTATAAGTAAAATAAGCAAAGATAACTATGATATATGTGCTGATGCGATATGTAGAAAATGTAGACAAGATTATAAATATAAATGTCAAGATGCTAATATTAATGAAATAGCCTTTATATCAGGAAGTCGTATTTTGGCTTTGGATTATACTAAGTTTATCGATAATTTTAAAAACCATATTTTTAAGAAAGAAATGGATTCGAAAACAAATAATGAAGTTATTAAATACATTGAAGAAAAATCAAAAGAATATAGTGATAAAGATTATTCAGCCCATTTAAAAATATTAGGAATTTTCTAACATTAGCAAATAAATATTGCTTTTATATATACGCTTTTTTAAGCTCTTAAATATAAAATCTTAGACAATTATTCTTAACTAATGTATAATACAAAATGGTGAAAGGAACTATCCATATGAAAAAAGTATTATTAATTAATTCACCAATATTTGATCGTAAAGTATCCGATAAAGAAGATTATTTGCCACCTTATGGTTTAGGATATATTGCTACTGCCTTAGAAAGTGACTATGATGTTAAAATAGTAGATAGTGTATATAATAATTATACTATTGAAGAATTATTAAGAATTATAGAAAAAGAACAACCAGTCGCCGTAGGCATTAACGTATTTTCAGTTAATTTTGAATTAGTAAAAAATTTGATAGAAAAGTGTCTTACTAAAACTAAATTTATAGTAGGAGGAAAAAGTACACGTTTCTTATATCAAGAAATAATTAAATTTAATACTCCCAATGAAATAAATGTTACCATTGGAGAAGGCGAGTATATTACAAAAGATATTATTGAAGGAAAAGTTAGTGAGCAACCACTATTACAAAAAGATAATAGAAATGTTTATTTAGTAAATAATAATTCTAAATATTTTCCCAAAGATTTAGATGTAGTTTCTTTAAATAGAGAATATTTTAAAGGAAGAAAAAGTTTAAATCCCTATGGCAAGTTAGAAGAGGCTATAGTAACATCTCGTGAGTGCTTATATAACTGTGCCTTTTGCGGTGGTGCTCGTTCTTTAAATAGTGATGTTTCCGTTAGAGTGCGAAGCAAAGAAAATATAGTAGCTGAATTAAAATATATTGAAAACTATGATAGAGATATCCAGTCAATTAGAATTCTTGATGATTTATTTTTAAAAAATAGACAAAGTATTATTGATGCTATTGCAATCTTCCATCAATTTTCTTTTACTTGGCGAGCTATGTCGCATGCTTTATCCTTAAAAGGAAATGAAGATTTGCTTCCATATTTATATACCTCCGGGTGTCAAGAATTAGAAATAGGAATCGAATCAGGCTGTAATAAAATAAGAAAATCAATTCATAAAGCTGGCAGTATTGAAGACGTCGTCTATGAAATAAAAAAGGTATTAGAGGCTGGAATTAATGTCAAAGGTTATGTCATGTATGGTCTTCTAGATGAAACTAAAGAAGATGCTTATGAAACATTTAGTGTTATCAAAGAATTAGTTGAATATTCTAAAAATACCAAAGGTAAGTTTAGAGCTAGTGCTTTTCAATTTAGACCATACCATGGCACGGAGTTATACAATAAAATACATCAAAAAATAAGCTATGTTCATAATGATAATTTAGATAATATGAAAGGTAGAAGTCAATTTAACTTTACTGCAGGTAATTTCAGTTGCTATGATGAAAATTTAATTGAAGAATTAGTAGTAAAGACAAACGAGTTAGGAAGTAGTACTAATGATCTTAGAAGTAGTAAAAAAATGTGATAATTGTAGTCTTTGTCAAAATCAAAAGCCTTTGCTAGATAAAATTACTGAATGCGATATCATGTGGGTAGGTTTATCCGCCAAAAGAGTCTTAAATATTAACAATAGTATTCCCTTAGATAATGATACAAACAGTGGAAAGATTATTGAACTTATCGAAAATGAATTACCAAGTATTAAATTTTATAAAACTAATTTAGTTAAATGTTTGCCATTGGATAAAAATGGTAAATTACGATATCCTAATAGCAGTGAAATGAATGCTTGTATTAATAATTTGCTAATAGAAATTAATATATTACATCCTCAAATAATATTGATATTAGGAAAAGAAGCTTATAACTTTATTGATAAATATTTTACTAAAAATAATCTTGATAAAATTAAGTTAATTTATATAGAACATCCATCTTACATATATGTCTATAAAAGAAAATATATAGATGAATATATAACTAAAGTGACAAATATATGCGAAAAAAGAGTTAAAATAAAAACTAAGAAATTATAACTAGCAAAAAATAAATTAAGTATATAAATTTTCTTAATGTGTATAATAAATTTACAAGATATAAACTTATTGTCAATATTGTCAAAAAATGACTAAAAAATGCCGATAAATCTTGCAAAATAAAAAACTTAATAGTAAAATGAGAAAAGAAGAGAGGAAGATGAAGATGAAAAATATGAAGAAGTTCTTATTCTTATTTGTAGCTGTTCTACTTACAACTGTAAGCGTAAATGCTATGTCTAAGGATGAATTAAAAGACAAACTAACAAAATCTTACACAATTAACGGAGTAACTTACAAGCTAAATAATGGTAATGCCAATACAGTAAAAAGTTATTTAGAACAAAACGAAGTTAGTGAATCAAATTGCGATTATATTTCTACTCAAATTGATAAAGCTGTAGAAATTATCGAAAAAGCTAATGTAACTGATTTATCTAAACTAAGTACTAGTACTAAAAATGAATTAAAAGCATTAGTAAATAATGTTGGCGCTAATACTAAAGTTCCTGTAAGCATTAATAATGGAAAATTATTCGTTGGTTATGTAAACGAACCTACTAAAGCATTCTATAATGATAAAGTAAACGTTACAACTGATGTTAAATATACTAACGGAAACTTAGTTATTACCATTGCTTCAGTAGTTGCTATTATCGGAATCGCAACTATCGCTGTTAAAGCAAAAAAACAAAATGCTTAATTTACTTAAAAAAAGTGGGAAAGTGATTGTTAGAGAGTTAGCAATCGCTTTTTTCTTTGCTTCCCTTTTAGTCTTACTTGTTAATTTTACATTAAATGAAAAAATTGCTACCTATATTAATCTATTCAATAAAATAGCGGTCAAAGAAACAAATAATAATACGAGTAGTGATCTATCAAATATTAAAATTGATTCCGAAACAAAAAGACTAAGTCCGATTCCAGCTTATGGTGAAGCCTTTGGTACTATTAATATTCCTGAAGTAGATAGAACCATTAATCTTTATAACGGAGATTCCTTAAGTATTATTCGTAAAGGCGCCGGTCGTTATATTGGTTCCTTCTTCCCAGGTGAAGGTTTGCCAATCATCATTGCTGCCCATAACAATATGCGTCATTTTGGCTTAATTACCGAGCTTACTAAAGGTTCCTTAATTTATATCGATACTTATTATGGCAAATATACTTATGAAGTTTATGATTATGAGATCTTAAGAGATAGTGATTTAAATAAAAGATTTCAGACTTTCTTAGAAGAAGATGGGGAAAGAGTCCTATTTTATACTTGCTATCCAATTAATGGCGTTGGTTACCGCTATCAAAGGTATGTTGTTTACGCTAAAAAGATAGAAGGGAAGGAATTATGAAAACAATATTAAGTTATACAATGAAATTTATTCAAAGTATTAGTTTCTTTCTCTTAAGTCTTAGTATTATTCTAATTTTAACTGTCTTTAATGAAGATTATGTTCTAGATCTACTAGATAATCATAATTACTATCAAGAATTATATGATAATACCTTAGAAGAAGTATCATACTACTTAGAACAGTCTGGTTTAAATGAAGAAGTTTTAAATAATGTTATAAGTGTTAAATCATTAAAAAAAGATATAATTACTTCTATCGATAATCTTTATGCTAATGAAAAGATAAGTGTTAATACTGAAGGGTTTCAAACTAATTTAACTAACAATATTAATACTTACATAAAAGAGAATAATATTCGAGTAGATAATAAAGATGCCGTCAATATCCTAACAAAAAAATTAGTTAATATTTATGAAGAAGAAATATCCTATAATAATACTTTTGAAAAAGTTCGCCCTTTATTTAATAAGGCTCATCAATTAACTAAAATAATTTTAGGAATAAGTTTAATTGTTTCTATAATTACTTATTTAATAAATCGCTATCTTTTCAAAGATCGTAATATTATAGCATCGTTATTTACTAACTTTGTTATTCTATGTGGTTTAGTTCTTTATATTAAATATACTATCGATATCAATAATATTTTCTTTTATAACACATCTATTAGTAATGTCTTAAAAGAATTTATCAGTAGTGTTTTAAATTGTATGAATATAACCGGTATAATATCCTTTATTCTAGGACTTATAATTGTCTTTACCACAACGGGTACTTTTAAAGCTTTAAGAAAAAATAAAAAAGTATTTCATACTATATTAGTTATTCTTTGGATGTTTGTAATCTTTAATTTTTCTAGTCAAAATGGTCCTAAATCTACCAAAACTAGTGATGTTGTGACCAGTATGGTTGTAAATGTTACTACTAATGTAACTAATAAAGATATTTCTAGAGAAGAAGTAAAGAAGAAAGTAGAAGATAGTACCTTTCTAGTAAGAAAGACTGCTCATTTTACCGAATATTTAATCCTTGGTATACTAGTTTTCCAGCTTCTAAGTGATTATACTAAAATAAGTAAAAAAACTATTATATTTAGTTTGCTTATTTGCTACTTATATGCTGTTAGCGATGAAGTTCATCAAATCTTTATTCCAGGACGTACTGCTAAAATAATGGATACCTTCATTGATGGAGCTGGTTCCTTATTTGGCATCATCTTAGCTAATATTTATTATAAAAAATGTCGAAAAATGTCGAATTTTGACGAACGATAATTAGTTATAAAAATAGTTGGGTTTGTTATAATAACTTTAAGGAGAGTATATGTTATTAATAATATTAATTGGTCTTATCATTTTCGTACTATGGTGTATGTTAAGAGTAAGTGCCGAAGCCCAAGAATTAGAAAATAAAATGTTAAAAAACACAACTAAATATAAGAAAAATTAAATTTTAGATTTTCTAAAAGTAAATAATTTAATCTTAAAAAAGTTGTGTTTTTTCTTGCCATAAATTGTAAGTTATTATATAATATTGGGAGTTAAGAGGGAATATATGGAAGAGATAAATTTAAAAGAATTATTTGATTATTTTGTGAGTAAGTGGTTTATTATTGCTATCACTGGCTTAGTCTTTGTAGTAGCTGGAGCATCATATACATTATTTTTCAAAACCCCAATGTATAACTCCTACACAACTATGGTTTTGACTACCAATAATGAAAAGACTAATCAACAAATAACTTCAAGTGATATTACATTAAATAAAAATCTAGTTTCAAATTATCGAGTAATAATGAAATCACACAGCATACTAAATCAAGTAATAAATAACCTAGAATTAAGCACAACTGCCGAACAACTAAAAAAACAAGTAAATGTTACAACTGAAGATGATACCGAAATCATTCGTATTTCAGTCAATAGTGAAAATGCGGATAGTGCTAAAGATATTGCTAACGAAATAGCTCGTGTCTTTAGTAATGATGTTGCTAAATACTATAGCATTAAAAACGTTGCTATTGTCGATTATGCTGAAAAAGCTAATTCACCTTATAATATTAGTTTATTAAAAACAACAGTTTTAGCTTTATTAGTAGGTATCGTTCTTGCTAGTGCTGCTATCTTTATTATGTTCTACTTTGATACAACAATTAAGAGCACTGAAGAGATTGAAAGTAAGATTGGCTTACCAACCTTAGGTATTGTTCCTATTAAACACATGCCAAAAGAAAAGAAAGGAAGAAGAAAATGAATAACGAACTTATAGTGGCTAATAATCCCAAAAGTGGTGTAGCTGAAGCTATTAAAACAATTCGTACTAATCTTTTGTTTTCTTCAGTTGATGAGCCTGTAAAATCAATCTTAATGACTAGTTCTACGAGTGGTGAAGGAAAATCATTCATCAGTGCAAATCTAGCTGTTGCCTTTGCTCAAGCTGGTGTTAAAGTATTAATTGTTGATTGCGATCTTCGTCGTGGTAGACAACATAAAATATTCAATATTGATAATGAACAAGGATTATCAAATTTACTTTTAGATGATGTTGAAAAAAATTATAAAAAATATATTAAAAAAACAAGATATGAAAATATTTATGTTTTACCAATGGGCATTGTGCCACCAAA
>CAKOKF010000036.1 GCA_934090775.1 uncultured Bacilli bacterium | reverse complement strand
CAAGGCACAGGGACAGCATCTGACCCATATCGCATTTCTTCGTAGAAGAAATTAAAGTAATTGAAGTGGATGTTTTGTCCAAAGTGGTAGAGAATGCTAATGAATGGTACGTGATAAACCCTCGAAATTCAAGTAACTAAGGAGCGAAAGAAAAGTACGATTGCGAACCTTTAAATTGGGAAGCTAAGGGAACCAAAAAGATAAGATAGCGAAGGGTTTCGCTTAAGAAGGAATATTCTTCTTAAACGAAACCTTTTTAAAGATACAATATTTATAGTAATATAAGAAGGGGTATAAAGATGAAATATATTTGTAGAAAATGTCATTTTATATATGATGAAGTTGCTACTAAAGTAAAGTTTGATGTTTTAGATAAAGATTATAAATGTCCAAATTGTGGGGCAATGAAGAAAGAATTTAAAAAAGATACTTCTAATGCTATATGGGTAGAGAAAGATAATCCATCTTTATGTTTTTTAGAAGATAAATGTACTAATTGTGGTTTGTGTAAAAAAGTTTGTGAAAATACAGTTGGTATTAAATATGAACGTAACGAGGTTAAAAGACCAGTTTGTATTAACTGTGGTCAATGTATTTTAAATTGTCCTTTTAATGCTTTAGATACAAAATTGGATTATAAAAAAGTTTTAGAACTATTGCAAGATAAAAACAACATAGTAACTATTTCAATAGCGCCCGCAATAAGGACAACAATTGGAGAAGAATTTGGTTTACCAAATGGTAGTATTGTTACTGAAAAATTAGTTACCGCTTTAAAAAAAGCTGGTTTTACTTATGTTTTTGATTTAACTTTTGGAGCTGATTTAACTGTTATGGAAGAAGCCATGGAATTAGTTAATCGTCTTAATAATCAAGAAAAGTTACCCCTTTTTACTTCATGTTGTCCTTCTTGGGTTAAATATTGTGAAATTTATCATCAGGATTTAATTGATAATCTTTCAAGTACAAAGAGTCCAATAATGATGCAAGCTAGTGTAATAAATGAATACTTTTTTAAAAATAAAAAAGATAAAAAAATAATAAATGTTATGTTAGCACCTTGTACGGCTAAAAAAATGGAAATTAAGGAACCGAACTTAAAAGGAATGGATTTTTGTTTAACAACTCATGAAGTTACTTTAATGTTAAAAGAATTAAATATAGATTTAACTAGTTTAGAAGGTAGTTTATTTGATAAGGTATTACCTGATGGCAGCGGCGCTGGTAATATTTTTGGTACTAGTGGTGGCGTTTTAGAAGCTACTTTAAGAACAGCTTATTATTATCTTACGGGATGTGATGCTAAGGAGGAATTTTTACAGTTTCAAACTTTAAGAGGATTTGAAGCGATAAGAGAAGCTACAATAACAATTTTAGATAAAACCTATAAAGTCGCTTGTGTTTATGGAATGCCTAATTTAGAAAAATTATTACCTAATAGCAAAGATTATATCATGATTGAAGTTATGAACTGTCCGAATGGTTGTGTTGGGGGTGGTGGTCAGCCTAAAACAAAATTACCACAACAAAAAGAAACGAGAGAAGCAAGAGGTAGTAGTCTTTACCAAATTGATAATAAAAAAGAAATAAGATTTAGTTATAAAAATCCTGATATTTTAAGATTGTATAGTAATTATTTAAATTATCCTAATAGTAAGATAGCAAAGAAGATTTTACATACAAGTTTTAAACCAAATAATAATTATTTTAAGAAAAGAGAACATATATAATAAAGAAAAAATGTTTATAAACTTATTATATTTATAATATATAGTAGGATATATTATAAATTTAAAAAAGACAGGAAAAACATAAAAAATGAGTAAAAATTAGCTAAAAATAAGAAAAAATGCAATTTTTTGCATTTTTTTTGCAATTTTTGAAGGAAAATCGAGGGGTCGCGTTAATAATATATATATAGAGGGATAATTTTATGGTTATGATAAGTAATGAAGAAATTAATGCAATTCGTAAAAACTGTAATATCGTTGATGTAATATCTAGTTACGTTCCAGTAACCTTAAAAGGAAAAGATTATAAGTGTGTATGTCCATTTCATGATGACCACTCTCCAAGTATGAGTATATCTACATCAAAGCAAATATATAAATGCTTCTCTTGTGGAGCTGCTGGTAATGTATTTACTTTTGTCCAAAATTATGAAAATGTTTCGTTTATTGAAGCGGTGAAGATTGTTGCTGAAAAAATTGGTTATCAAATAAGTGGCATTTTAAAACAAGAAACCGTTTTAAAATATCAAAAAGAATATGACTTGATGGAACTAGTTAATAAATATTATGAGAATAATATTAATACAAGAAATGGTTTGCAAGCAAAAGAGTATTTACATAATCGTGGTTTAAGTGATGAAGACATTAGTAAATTTAGAATTGGTTTAGCACTTGATGAGGCAACTACTTTAAAAAATATTTTAGAAAAAAAAGGGTACACTATAAAAGTCCTAGAAGATTTAGGATTAGTTAATGTAGCTGATGGTAATGCTTATGATGTTTTTAGAGGAAGAATAACTTTTCCGTTATATGATACTGAAGGTCATGTTATTGGTTATTCTGCACGTATTTATCGTGGTGAACAAGTAGCAAAATATATTAATACTAAAGAAACCTATCTTTATAAAAAGGGTAATTATTTATATAATTATCACTTAGCTAAAGATGAAGCTAAAAGAAGTAAAAAACTGATTCTTGTCGAAGGACAAATGGATGCTATAAGACTTTATATTAATGGTGTAAAAAATGTTGTCGCATTAATGGGAACAGCACTTACAAAAGAGCAAGTAGAGTTAATAAAGCGATTGCGTTGTATGGTTATTTTAGGTTTAGATGGTGATGAAGCTGGGAAGACGGCAACTTTGAAAAATGGAGAAATATTAGTTCAAAATAATATTAAGGTAGAAGTTGTTAGAATTAGTTTAAAAAAAGATCCTGATGAATATGTGTTTACTTATGGCATCGATGGTTATATTAAAATGTTGGATAATCCAGTTGATTATTTGGATTTTAAATTAGAAACATTAAAAAGTAGTATTAATGCTGAAAATACATTGGAACTTACTAATTACGTTAATAAAGTATTAGATGATTTAAAAACAATTAAAGATCCTATTTATTTAGATTTAAGTTTAACAAAATTAAGTAAATCAAGTAATATAGCTAAAGATGTGTTAAAAGAAAGATTAAACGAAATTAGTAGTTTACAAACAATTACCCAAGAAGTATTTAAAAAAGAAGAAGTGGTTGAAAAACAATCACAAAATTTATTGGACAAAATCACTAAAAAAATGTTATATTATATGTTAAATGACCGCAAGTACGTTTTAGAATATCAAGAGAAAATTGGTTATTTTCCCAATAAAATTTATCGGGGTATCGCAAATGAAATTGTCTTTTTTATTGGAAAGAACTATAATATAACAGTTGCTGATTTTATATCATATATATCTTATAATGAAACATTTAGTGGGGAAGTGTTAAAGATCTTAGAAGAAGATGAAGATGTAAGTGATGAAAATTTTGAACTAATCGTTAAAAGTTATCAAAAGCAAAAAGATAAAGAAGATATAGAATTGCTAAAGAAAGAACTCGCTAGCGAGTTAGATAGAAACCGCCAGTTACAAATATTAGAACAAATTAGAAAAATTAAAAAAGGAAGTGTTGAGTAATGAATAATGAATTACTAAAGGTATTAGAAGAATTAGTAGCAATTAATGAAAAAAAGGGTTATGTAAGTTACGAAGATGTGGCAAATAAAGTTAAAGAATATAGTCTTACTCCAAAGGATGTAAAATTAATTTATAAAGAATTAAATGAGAAAAATATTGCTTTGAAAGATGTTATCGAAGAAAAGCCAAAACAAACTACAAAAACTAAAAGTGAAAGTAATGTCAAAAAGAAAGAAGCAAAAGTCTCAAAAAAGAGTGTTGTTGGAGAAATAAAATCTTTGGAAGATCGTGAAAAAGAGCTAATTGCTTTAGGAAAGAAAAATGGTTTTATAACTTATGAGACTTTAGCTGAACATTTAAAAGGATTAGATTTAGATGCGGATGCTTTAGATGAATTATATAATGCTTTGATTGATAATAATATTGAGATAGTAAGTGATGATGATTCAAATAATGATGGTAAAGCATCATCGGAAGAATTAGTGCTTTCGGATGAAGAATTAACTAAGGATGTTAATATCAATGATCCAGTGCGTATGTACTTAAAAGAGATAGGTAAAATTCCTTTGTTAACTATGGAAGAAGAAATGAAGTATTCTGTAGCAGCGGCAGCTGGTGATGAAAATGCCAAAAGAATTTTGGCTGAATCAAATTTGCGTTTAGTTGTATCTATTGCTAAAAGATATGTAGGTCGTGGTTTATTATTTCTTGATTTAATTCAAGAAGGTAATATTGGTTTAATGAAAGCGGTTGAAAAGTTTGATTATGATAAAGGATTTAAATTTTCAACATATGCTACTTGGTGGATAAGACAAGCTATTACTCGTGCGCTTGCTGATCAAGCTCGTACAATTCGTGTACCTGTTCATATGGTAGAAACAATAAATAAGATGGCTCGTATTCAACGTCAAATGACTTTAGAACTAAATAGAGAACCTTCGGAAGAAGAAATTGCTAAGAAAATGGGTATTTCAGTTGAAAAGGTTCGTGAAGTAATTAAAATTAGTCAAGATCCTGTTTCTTTAGAAACACCAATTGGTGAAGAAGACGATTCGCATTTAGGAGATTTTATCAAGGATGAATTATCAATGTCCCCAGAAGAGTATGCAACAAATGAAATTTTAAAAGAAGAAATTAAAAGTGTTTTAAAAACTTTGCAAGAAAGAGAACAAGAAGTATTGGAACTACGTTTTGGTTTAGTTGATGGGACTAGTCATACCTTAGAAGAAGTAGGTAAAAAATTTAATGTAACAAGAGAACGTATTCGTCAAATTGAAGCTAAAGCACTAAGAAAATTAAGACATCCATCACGTGCTAAAAAATTAAAGGATTTTTTAACTGACTAATGTTAAGTACTCGTTTACAAAAGATTGCTAATTTTTTAGAATTTAATGATGAAGTAGTTGATATTGGTTGTGATCATGGTTACCTAGGTATTTATGCAACGCAAAAAAAATTAGTTAAAAGTATAATTTTAACTGATATTAAAGAGTCAGCTCTTGATATGGCAAGAAAAAATGTAAAAAATACTAATTTAGATATACCGTTATTAGTTAGTGATGGACTAGATGCTGTTGATGAAAATAAAATAAATACAGTAGTTATAAGTGGTATGGGTACCAGTACTATATTACATATATTAAATAATCCAAATAAACTAGTAAATGTTAATAAATTAATATTACAATCTAATAATAATTTAGATATCTTAAGAGAAGAAGTTACTAAATTAGGGTTTAATTTGGTAGATGAAGTTACTGTCAAAGATAATGATATATGGTATGTTATTTGTTTATTTAAAAAAGATAGAATGGCTGTATTAGATCAAAAGACTATAAAATATGGTTTAAAAAAACAGGATAAAGAAGAATATTATAAATATTTGTTGGCTAATCAAGAAGAAATTTTAGCTAGATTAGAAAAATCTAATAATATTAATTTAAAGAATGAAAAACAAAATGAAATAAAAGAATTAAAAGAGTTATTGGAAGAATGTCGGACTGTTAGTAGTAATTCTTTTAATAGTTGATTTTAAAGGGAGTGAAGTATCTTTTAGAGTGATACTTTTTTCTTTTATATTAGTATCAGTATCAGGTTTATTAAATTCCTTAAAAATACTTAAAATACTACCGGCATTATTGATAATAGGGCGAACTTGTTTATATAAAGGGATAGCTTGATTAACAATATTTAAAGTTTTAGAAATACCACTTATAACTTTACCAAAAGTTAAACCATTAAAATTTCCTGGATACATATAATCACCTTCTAAAATAGTATATGAAAAATAGTTTGCTTATTGCACCTTTTTTGCTATAATGATAATTAGATAATAGGTGATGGTTATGAGTGATGCTAATAACAATGTAATACCAACTAATAATAGTGTAGTTAGTAATGAACAAGATAAAAATACAAATAAACAAACAAGTAATAATGTTTTATTAGAATTTATTTATAGTTTTTTTAATATTTTTTATTTGGCATATCGGGGAATTTCTTATCCTTTACAAGCAATTTTTAATGCTTCTTCTAAAACAGTAGATGATGCTTATCAACAAGCAAAATTTATGAGTAATAAAAAAACTAAAAGTGATTTAGATTTGGATGTTATTGCGAAGAAAATAAAAGACTTTTTAGGGATAACGCAAAGAGAAGTATTAAAATTAGAAGAAGAGCGAAGAAAATTGCAACTAGAGTTGCAACAACCCGAAGCTACTACTCCAGGTAAAGCTAAGGTTTACCGTTATAAAATCAAAAATGATGCGGGAAAAATAGAATATGGTAATTTTACAGCATTATCAAAAATGGATGTTAATTCATTCTTACTTAATGAAGGCTTTGAAGTTTATAAAATTGAAAATAATAAAATTATTGATTTTGTATACGGGGATTCGTCCGTTGTAGGAAACAAGTGGAGCACTAAAGATTTAATATTTTGGTTAACACAGTTATCGACATATATTAAGGCAGGAATAACCTTAAATGATGCGATTAAAATCTTAATTAATCAATATGGTAAGCAAAAAGATAAAAAGATCACTATGCAAGCTATTGCTTATGAATTAACCATGGGTAATTCTTTTTCCCAAGCTTTAGAAAAACAAGGAAGCAAGTTTCCACCTTTATTAATAAATATGTTAAAAGCAGCGGAAGCAACTGGGGATTTAGAGTCTACTTTAGATGATATGGCTAATTATTATACGGAAATGGAATCAACTAGAAAACAAATGATTAGTGCGATGACTTATCCAACAATTGTAATTATTTTTGCTATTGCAGTTGTCTGTTTTATTATCTTGTATGTTGTTCCACAATTTGAAGAAATTTATGCTTCGAATGGAGTTACAGTTACAGGTTTAACAGCAGTAGTATTAGCTGCTAGCAAGTTTTTAAAATCAGATGCCTGGATGTTACTTTTAGCAGTAATTATAGCAATTATAGCTTTCTTTATGGCCTATAAGAAAATAAAAGCTTTTCGTAGGCAAGTACAAATAATTTTAATGCATATACCTGTTGTTAAGAATATAATTATTTATAATGAAATAGCAATATTTACGAAAACTTTTGCCTCTCTTTTAAAAAATAATGTTTATATAACACAAAGTGTAGAAATTTTGAGTAAAATTACAAATAATGAAATATATAAAGAAATTATGTATAATACTATTAATAATATTGTAGTTGGCGATAAAATTTCGAAGGCTTTTAAAGATCATTGGGCAGTACCAGATGTTGCTTATAATATGATAGTTACTGGTGAGTCGACTGGTGAACTGGCTGAAATGATGGATCGAGTAAGTCATTATTATCAAGAACAACATTCATCAATGGTAAACAATATTAAGAGTTTTATTGAACCATTAACCATTATTTTCTTAGCGGTTGTAGTAGGTGCTATTATCATTTCTATTTTAGTACCAATGTTTGATATGTATGATAAAGTTTCTGGGGGTATGTAATGTTAGATAGCGTTTATGCAATTTATATGTTTATTTTAGGAACTATTATGGGTTCCTTCTTTAATGTGGTTGGTAATAGATTAAGTAATAATCAATCAATTGTAAAACCGAGAAGTCATTGTGAAAATTGTAATCATGTTTTAAAATGGTATGAATTAATACCAATTGTCTCTTTTGTAATTCAAGGAGGGAAATGTAGACAATGTAAAAAGAAATTATCATGGTGGTATCCTTTAATTGAAATAATAACAGGGTTATTATATATGGGATGTTTCTTGTATTATGGTTTTACTTATGAATTATTAATAGCTTTAGTTATAGCTAGTTTGTTAGTAATAACTTGTATAAGTGATTTTAATTATTTAATCATATTAGATGAAGTTTTAATTGTGGGAAGTATATTAGTATTTATTATAGCCTTTTTAGAAGGAGGATTTTCCCAGTTATTATCAACCTTAGTAGGTGGTTTATTAGCTTTTCTATTTATGTTACTTGTTAAACTTATTGGTGATAAAGCATTTAAAAGAGAATCACTAGGTGGTGGTGATATAAAATTAGCCTTTTTTATCGGAGCCGTTTTAGGATGGAAGTTAGCTTTCATTAGTTTAGTTATAGCTAGTTTATTGGCTTTACCAGTAGCTTTTTACTACTTAATAAAACTTAAAGATAGGGAAGTACCATTTGGACCTTTCTTAATAATAGCTACTTTCATTGTTTATTTATTTTCTTCTGAAATATTAGAATTTATAGATTTATTAATTTATTTGTAAGAATAAAAATAAGAAAAAAATATTCAAAATAAAAAATGGAAGACTAGATTTAAGAGAAATCTTAAGTCTTTTTAAAACTTATAAACATATAATTAGGTAGTGATTATATGAAAAATTTTATTCTTTATTACTATAATTTAGAAATAACGGATTATATAAGTCAAGATACTTATTATTATATAGAAACCAAGACGGATATTTATTATTTTTGTAAAGTAAGAAAAAGTGAAGAAGATTTAAATAAAATATATGAAGAATTAATAAATACTAAGTATCACTTACTAATTAAAAGTAAATATAATCGTTATATAGTAGAATATAATAAAGATAGTTATTGTCTTTTAAAAGTAAGATGTTTACTTAATGATATGATAAGTTTTCAAGAGATAAAAAATAATCGTTTTCTATTACAAGAAAGAAATTCAGTAGAGTGGAGTATTATTTGGCAAGAAAAGATAGATTATTTAGAAGAACAAGCTAATTCTTTTCGCGTAGGTAAAGATTCTTTAATTCATAGTTTTGTTTATTTTGTGGGATTAGGAGAGAATGCTATTAGCTATTTAAACTATAATGATTTTAAATCTAATAATTTGTCGATTTGTCACTACCGAGTGTATTATCCAAATAAACCAGTTAATTATTATAATAGTCTTAATACTTTGATAGATTATGATGTAAGGGATTATGCTGAATATATTAAAGAAGTCTTTTACCGTAATAGAGATTATGATTGTCTAAATTTAGTAAGAGAAATATTAAGTGATAAAAGATATAGTAGAGATGATTTTGGTTTGTTTTATGCCCGAATGCTTTATCCTAGTTATTTCTTTGATTGTTTTAGTAAGTATATTTTAGAAGATAAATTAAAAGAAGAAGAATTAATGGCAATATTAGAGAGAGTAGATGATTATGAAAACTTGTTAAAAGATATATATTATGAAATTAGAAAAGTTTATGATATTCCTGAAATTACGTGGTTATTAAAAAAGAGTAATAGTATGATTTAGTCACATATTACTCTTAAGATAAAATTAAATAGCAACGTTTATGACGCCTTCGACTTCGGGAACATCGTCTTTAATAGCATTGTATAAGACATCTTTGATAGTGTAATCAATACTACCACAACTAGCACAAGCCCCATGAAATTTAACATAGACATATTTATCTTCATACTTGATAAATTCGATATCACCACCATCAGCATTAATATAAGGTCTTAACATATTAATACAATTAATTATTTTTTCTAAAGAAGTCATTTCTTGATGATTGTTATTTTCTTCTAAAGAATTATTTAAGTTATTATTTTCTATATCGTTTGTCATTTTTTCTTCACCACATATCTATTAAACTAAATTTTTTGCCATTAGTAAAGATAATTGTTATAATACTTTTAGAAGTTTTAAGGAATTGAGGTAAGTTATGATAAATATTGGTGATGTTATTCATGTAACAGTTACTGGTTATGCTCCTTATGGAATATTTGTAAAATATAATGATTATATTGGATTAATCCATATATCAGAAATTTCCAAAAGATTTGTCAAAGATGTTAGTAAGTATGCCAAAATAGATGAGATAATTTGTGTTAAAGTTTTAGATGTTGATGAAAATAATAAAAAGATTAAATGTTCTTTAAAAAGAATGTATGATGGTGATAATAGATATGCTGGTAATTACTTGGAAGCAGGTAGGGGCTTTGCGCCTTTAAAAGAAAAGTTACCTAAGTGGATCAATGCTACTAATGAATATTATAAAAGAATTTTTAAATAAGTTTATTTAAGACAGCTTTTGATTTAGGGAAAGGGATTATATGAAAAATAAGAAGTTAATTAATAGTTTTAAGTTTGCTTTTAAGGGAATAGGTTCTAGTATTAGAAGTGAAAGAAATATGAAGATTCACTTTACTATGATGATTTTAGTAGTACTTGCGGGTATTATTTTAAATATTAGTATGTGGGAATGGATAACTTGTTTTATATTGTTTGGATTAGTTATTTCTTTAGAAATGGTTAATACGGCAATTGAAATAGTAGTTGATTTAGTTAGTCCAACTTTTAATGACCGGGCAGGTCGCGCAAAAGATATAGCAGCGGGCGCAGTTTTAGTTAATGCAATTGTTGCTTTTATTATCGGTCTACTTATCTTTTTACCTAAGGTATTAGACTTATTTATAAAATGACAAATATACATGATAGATATGAAGTCTATTAATGTATATTTTTTTTACAGTTAGGAAATTCATGCGTACTGTTGTATATTTTTTGCACGCAAACAATTCATAGATTTTACAACAAAAACTGGCCAAAAAAGAAAAGAATAGTAAAAATTATAATAAACTTAAGATAAAACTAAAACGTGCTTATCTTTGCCTTATCTAGTTCAAAAAC
>CAKOKF010000035.1 GCA_934090775.1 uncultured Bacilli bacterium | reverse complement strand
ATAACCTAACCAATTTTCAACAGTTTCTTCATTTATATCTTGCAAAATAAAGTCTTTAAAATAAGGTAATATTCGCAGATTAATTAAATCATAATATCCATCGTATGTTGTTTCTTCTAACTGTCCGTTTTTTATCTTTTCTTTAAGATAATTTATATATATTAAAATAAATTAGTCATTTTTTAACAAACATATCTCCTTAATTAACAAACAAATTATCTTGCTATTTTTCTAATCTCTAAATATAATAGTATTAATTGATTGGAGATTATATGGAAACATTATATATGGATACATTCTTGGATGAAAAAATAAGAAAGTTTTTTGAAGAAAACAAAGGAAACATAACCATAGAGAAAATTGATTTAGCTTTTGATGATGATGATATTAATGATTTTGGTAATTTACTGCATGCCACCATTTGGAATAAGTTTCCAGAATCTGATGTATTTGTATTTATTGAAGAACTTTTGAAAGACGACTACGATGTTAATTATCAAGCTAAAAGGACTGGATATACCTTTATTCATGTGGCCTTATATGGTTATTTTAATGGTGTACGGTCATGTTCTTACTCAACTAAATTTATTGTAAAATTAATTGAACTTGCCAAGAAGTATGGCTTTAATGTTAATTTAAAGGATAAAGATGGTGAAAGTATCATTCATGCCGCTATTGCTAGTGAAATATATACTGGCAAGATTATTCCAATTATAAAGGCTCTAGGTCCTGAATTTGATATAAATTGTGTTGATGAGATGGGTATGACAATTTTAGAAGCTCTAGATTATTATGAAGAGGAAGCCCAAAAAAAATATGCTTATTTAAATTCTTTTGAACCTTTATATAAATTGGAACAAACTAAGTATGGAAGATTGTTAAAAGAACATGCTGGGTTAAAAAAATATTTTTCAACTGCTTTATCTGGTTCTACTGAGAAACCCAAAAATACTATTGCAACCTCTAAAAGCTTTATTAACTCTAAATTATTATTATCAAAAATGTCTAAAGAGCAGTTAAACATAAAAAAAGACGAAATTATAAATAGATTAACACTTATTTTTAATGATATATCTTTTGAATCCCTTGCAGCCAAATCACAAAAAATATTTAGATTAAAGAATAAACTCATAACATATGAAAATTTAATAAGAGATATTGATAACAAAACTACCGAAAGTTCAGCTTGGGATAAATATAATTCAATTATAGAAAAAATTGTTTTAGAGAACATAAAAATTGCAAGAGAAAGTACAGATATAGAATACTTAAATAATTTTAGTAAAATTTTATCTTGTTCTGACTTCGAGGATGAATATAGAGAAATTGAAATTGAAATTTATAAGCTTGGAGTTATTCGTCTAAAAAAGCTACAACGAGCCCTTATTATTATTGAAAATACATACACTCAGGATAAAAGACGAGATATTTTCGAAAGTCTTAATGAATTTAAAATTAAAAATAAGTGTAGTGATGAAGAAATGAAAAAGTTTTATAAAAAGATATCTGAAATTGATCTTAAAATTGGTTCACTTCAAATAGAAATACAAAATTTATTGAGTATTCTTCAAAATTTATTATTTTCAGTTAAATATGATAATTTTAATAAATATACATTAAGTGATTTAATTAAAATTAGAAATTATTATCACAAACAGGTTTTGATAGTTCTAAAAGAAAATAAGGATTTGGTTTATATGAAAAAAGAAGCCTTGGTAAAAATGTACAGCAAGGGCTATTTTACAGACGAGGAAATGGGAATGATATTTAATGGTATTTTTTCTAAAGATGAAACTATAAGAAATAATACTGCAAGAAATTTAAATAAGAAAAACTGGCAATACCCCTCTTCCAAATAATGTTAGAGAATTGACTTCAAAATTTTATAAAGATTTAAAGAAATTAATTATTACAGAATCAAATGACAATAGAAGAAAAGATATAGACAATATAGTATTTAAAGTAAATATAACATATTCTGAAAACAATAATAATTAAAAAATAACGCTAGTATTCAAATAGAATAATGGCGTTTTTTCATAAAAAAAAGAAACCTTAGCAGGCTTCTTAATATATACTAAACCGCTTAAAAACGGTGTATGGTCTGGCAGGAAATGTAAGATTTGAACTCACGACATCAGGTTTTGGAGACCTGCGTTCTACCAACTGAACTAATTTCCTATACTTATTTGTGGCACTCATTTGTGCCACTAAATTATATCATATTTAGGTGATAATTTTCAATTATTTTTAACGACTTTTCAAAAAGTCGTATCCACTGGCACATAAACTGGCACAAAGTTTCTAATTTTCTATTTTTTATATAAGGTTCAACCACAGTAATTTCGGCACTTTAACTCATTTCAAACCGTTTTTGACTATTGTAGTTTTGGAGACCGTCATACTACCACTATATTATGTCCCTAATTTTTCCTTTGCTATTACATTATAATACATATTATATGATTTTAGCAAGGAAAATTTGCAAGATGCCTGTGGATAAGTGCTTAGTTATCCACAGGTTTTATTAAACTAGATAGTTTAGAATTAGAAATAGTAATTTTTATTGCACCGCTTGACCAAGATGCTACTTGATATGGCGGAAAAGTTATATGTAAACCATCTTTGTCAAAATAATATAGTGAAAAGTTTTCAATTAATGGTTTTGTACCTTCTTTTAGCCAATTTTTATCTTCATTAGCGGCGATTTTCACTAACTCTTCATAACTATACTTAGAAATAAATTCCAAATAATTATCATTTCCAAAAAAATCTTTTAATTCTAACATTCTTCCATCTTTATTATAGGTAAATTGCTTGTTTATTAAAAAATAATGAACGCCTCCAGTATAACTATAAATACTGTATTGTAAGTAATAAATGCCGTTATATTCATGGAGTTCATAATCAGTGTAAAAATCATTTTTTATATCGTTAAAGTTTTCATATTGTTTAAAGTTTTCTAGCTCTTTATTAAGCCAACTTTTGATTTTTTCGTTAACATTGGGAAATGGGGTTTCATAAATATCTATTTTATATGTATATTTGTTCGTACTTTCTTTTACTTCATAGGCAAAGACTGGGCTAGTTAAAATTAAGAATGATATTATAAATGTAAATAATAATTTCATATAATCACCGTTTATAGAATAACCAAAAAAGTAGAGATTATACTCTACCCTTGTTCTAGACATTTTAATTATTTTTGATTAATTACTATTTTATCATTTTGATAGTCAACTTCTAGTTTAGAATTTGCTTTAATACTGTTTTCTATTAGTTGCTTTGCAAGAACTGTTTCTAACTCTCTACTTACTAAACGTTTTAGAGGTCTTGCCCCATAATATTCATCATAACCATTTTCAACAAAGTAATTTCTAGCTGCTGGTGTTAAAGTTATGGATAAGTTTAAATCTTTTAGACGTAATTCTATTTCTTTTATTAATTTATCTAAAATACTTGATAAGACTTCCTTAGTTAATTTATTGAACATTATTACTTCATCGATACGATTTATAAATTCCGGTTTAAAATACTTGTGTAATTCTTGTTCAACTTTTTCAGGTTCATTATTTAAAATATATTCACTACCAACATTTGATGTCATAATAATTATAGTATTTTTAAAATCAACTGTACGACCGTTAGAGTCTGTTAATCTACCATCATCTAGAATTTGTAATAATAGATTTAAGACATCTGGATGAGCTTTTTCTATTTCATCAAATAAAACGATACTATAAGGATTACGACGAACTGCTTCTGTTAATTGTCCTCCTTCTTCGTAGCCAACGTATCCTGGAGCAGCGCCTACTAAACGAGATACGGAATATTTTTCCATGTACTCACTCATGTCAATTCTAATCATGTGTTTTTCATCATCAAATAGTTCATAAGCAAGAGCTTTAGCAACCTCAGTTTTACCGACGCCAGTTGGCCCTAGAAAAATGAAAGAACCAATTGGACGATTAGGATCCTTAATACCACTACGACTACGAATGATAGCTTCGCTTACTAATCTTAAAGCTTCTTTTTGACCTTTAACTCTCTTGCTTAAGTTTTCTTCTAAATGTTGAAGTTTTTCTTTTTCACTACTTACTAATTTAGCAATAGGAATGTTAGTCCATTTACTAATAACATTTGCTATATCATCAGCAGTTACAACATCACTTAAAATACGAGATTTCTCTTGAGAATTCAACTCTTCTAATTCCTTTTCTAATTTTGGAATAGTTCCATGACGTAGACGAGCGGCTGTTTCTAAATCATAACGATTTTCAGCAGCTTCTAAATCAAATTTAGCTTTAGATATCTCTTGCTTCTTATTTTTAATATTTTCATTAAGGCGTTTTTCTTTTTCCCAAGCGCTTCTTAAGTCTTGTTCTTGAAGTTTTAAATCATATAATTCTTTATCTATTTCATCTTTGCGACGTAGCGATAATTCATCTTTTTCTTTTTTTATAGCTTCTCTTTCAATTTCAAGACGCATAATTTTTCTAGTCAATTCATCCAAATTAGTTGGAACACTATCCATTTGAACTCTAATTGTTGCACAAGCTTCATCTACTAAATCCAAAGCTTTATCAGGTAAATAACGATCAGTTATATAACGATTGGACAAAGTGGCAGCTGCCACTAAGGCTTTATCCTGGATAGTAACACCATGATGAATCTCAAATCTTTCTTTTAAGCCTCTTAATATAGTTATAGTATCTTCAAGAGTTGGTTCATGAACAATTATTTTTTGAAAGCGGCGTTCTAAAGCACCATCTTTTTCAATATATTTACGATATTCATTTAATGTAGTTGCACCAATTACATGAATTTCACCACGAGCAAGCATTGGTTTTAAGATATTACCAGTATCCATTGCTCCTTCGATAGCACCTGTGCCAACGATCATATGAATTTCATCAATAAACATGATGATATTACCTTCGCTCTTCTTAATTTCATCTAAAACTTTTTTAAGTCTTTCTTCAAATTCACCACGATATTTAGCACCAGCAATTAAAGAAGCCATGTTAAGTTCCCAAACGGTTTTATCTTTTAAGGTACTAGGAACATCTCCTTTAACAATTCTTTGAGCTAATCCTTCAACAATAGCAGTTTTACCGACACCTGGTTCCCCAATCAATACCGGGTTATTTTTTGTTTTTCGTGATAAAACTTTAGTAATACTTCTAATTTCTTCATCACGACCAATTACGGGATCAATTTTTCTTTTCTTGACCTCTTCATTTATATTACGACCATATTTTTCTAATACATTTTCATTTTCTTCTTGATTATTATTAAACATATATATTTCCCCTTTCAAATATGCATTATACTCAATTTTTAGCACTTGTCAATAGTGAGTGCTAATCAATATATAAAAAGAAAGTTAGAAATGATAGACTACTTCTAACAAACTTTTACTTTATTATTTCGGCTTTTATGACTTCATTACGATTACATTTTACAGTAAAGGAATTACCACATTCAGGACATTTTACTGTGTGAGTTCCTTTTTTTAACGGTAATTTCAACACTTGATGACACTTTGGACATCTTTTATATAGCGCTTTATTATAATTTTTAATTATATCTCTATATAATTTAAATTTCTTTATAGGATAGTTTATTATCTTAACATATATAGCATTTTCTTTTTTTCTTTGTTTAACATTTTTAGATACTATCCTAAATATTAGAATAGCAATGCTAAGCACAAAAGCTAAACTTAAGTAAATATTATTTATGAAGATATCCATTATTGCTAAAATAATTATAATAATTAAATTGAAATTAAATAACTCATCAAAACCATTTCGTCCAGGCATACTGCGGTTTATTAAATCTTTATAGGACACAAAGACCTCCTTTACTTAGCTAAATATTCACAAATTAAATTACTTATTTCAGTTGGGTTTTCAATACTCAAGCCTTCAATTAATCTAGCTTCAGCATATAAAATTTTAGTATAGTTTTTTAATTCTTCTTTATTATTGGCATACAAGTCTTTAATCTTCTTGGCAATTTCATGATTTTCGTTGATTTCTAAAACTTTACTAGCAGTTACACCATTATCAAATGGCATATTTTTCATAGTTTTTTCCATTTCAACGGAAATATCGCCTTCACTTGATAAGCATACTGGATGATTTTTTAACTTGTTAGTAAATTTAATTGCTTTAACATCAGGTATAGATTCTTGCATGAATGTAAACATTTCTTTAGCTTCAGTATTCTTTTCCTCTAATTCTTTCTTTTCTTCTTCAGTTTCTAGGTTAGCATTTTCACTACAAACATTTTTAAATTCTTTTTCTTCATAACTTCTTAAAGTCATAAGAGCAAATTCATCAACATATTCGGTGCAATATAAAATTTCATATCCTTTTTCTTTAGCTGCTTCAACTTGTGGTAATAGGTCAATTTTATCAACAGTTTCGCCACAGGCATAATAAATATCTTTTTGCTCTTCCTTCATACGACTAACATATTCTTTTAAAGTAGTATATTTTTTATCATTTGAAGAAATAAACATTACTAAATCTTTAACCTTATCTTTATCTATGCCATAATTATTATATACAGCATACTTTATTTGCATACCAAAAGCAGTATAGAATTTTTCATATTTTGCACGATCTTCATCACGCATAGTTTCTAATTCTTTTTTTATCTTGCTTTCAATTGAATTAGCAATAGTCTTTAAAATTCTATTTTGTTGTAGTGTTTCTCTAGAAATATTTAATGATAGATCAGGAGAATCAACAACTCCTTTTACAAAACTAAAGTAGTCAGGTAATAAATCAGAACATTTATCAGTAATTAAAACACCGTTTGAATATAATTGTAAACCTTTCTCATATTCTTTTGTATAGTAATCAAATGGTGCATGAGAAGGAATATATACTAAAGATGTATATTCTATAGTACCCTCCGCTTTAGTATGAATATGTGCAAGTGGTTCCTCATAATCAAAGAACTTGTCACTATAGAAAGTATTATATTCTTCATCCGTTATTTTTGTTTTATCTTTCTTCCATATTGGAATTAGTGAATTTAAAGTAGTAAGCTCAGTATGTTCTTCATATTCATCTGGATCTTTTTCATCTTTTTTAGGTTTTAGATGCTTGTGGGTTTCATACATAGTAATTGGATAAGTTATATAATCACTATATTTCTTAATTAAAGTAGAAATTTCATATTCTTCTAAATATTTAGAATATTTTTCATCTTCAGCATCATCTTTTAAATAAAGAATAATATCAGTACCATAATCTTCTTTCGTAGCAGGTTCTATTTCGTAACCATCGATGCCACTTGAAGTCCATTTGTTAGCTTTATCGGTACCATATTTTTTTGATATAACTTCAACTTTATTTGCTACCATGAAGGCTGAATAGAAACCAACACCAAATTTACCAATGATGTCAATATTTTCTTTATGTTCGTTATTTTCTTTGAAATCACTAGAGCCACTCTTAGCAATAGTCCCTAAATTATTTTCTAGTTCTTCTTCGGTCATACCTATACCATTATCACTGATAGTTAAAGTTTTATTTTCTTTATCAGGGGTAATATGGATATTAAATTTAGATGTATCAACTTTTATATCTTTATCAGTTAATGACATATAATGTAGCTTATCAATGGCATCACTAGCATTAGATATAATTTCTCTTAAAAATATTTCTTTGTTTGTATAAATGGAATTAATCATTAAATCCATTAGTTTTTTAGATTCAGCTTTAAAAGCTTTTTTCTTCATATATATTATCTCCTTTTATATAAATATATTATTTAATGTTATCTTTTTTATTTTAGCAGTCATATTTCTTGAATGCTAAATCAAGTATAATGCTTTTTTTAGCACTTGTCAATTATAGAGTGCTAATTTTTTATAGAAATTAGGCGAAAAAATTATGAAGGAGGAGTAATACCAGCATAGGATATAGTAGAAATAAAATAACGGGGTGAAATTATGAATGATGCATTTTTTCTATCTATCCTGAATGGATATGATACTCTTTTTAAAGCTTTATTAATTTTTATTGTTTTGGATTATTTAAGTGGCGTAATGAGAGCCTTTTATACTGGCAAGTTAAGTAGTAAAGTAGGTGCCAAAGGAATTATTAAGAAGATTGGTTATATCATTTTAGTGGTAGTAGTAGAAATTCTAGATATTTTGCTTAACGATAACGGTTATTTAAGAAATATTGTTATTTACATGTTTATTGCTAATGAAGGAATAAGTATTTTAGAGAATTGGAGTGCGATGGGTATTAAGTTACCAGCCATTATTAAGGATAAATTTAATAACATGAAAGGAGGTGATGAAAGTGAGCAAGATAAGTAATTTAATTTTTCACAACAAAAAGCATTATATAACGCAAAAATTTAGTAATAAACATAAAGCTGTCGACTATGGAACTTATCGTAAAAAAATAAAACAGTATGCTATTGAAGATGGGATTATAACATTTACTGGTTTAATAAGTGGTGGCAAAGCAGTTAAAATTAAGTATCCTAGAATAAATATGGAATTTATGCATTTGCACTTAGATAAAATTTTAGTTAAAAAAGGGCAAAGTGTTAATAAAAAGACTGCAATCGGTACAACTGGTATGACTGGTATTGCAACGGGTATTCACCTACATTTAAGAATAAAAGATTTAAAAAGTAATAAAATACTTGACCCAGAAGAATATGCTAAAACTTACGAGGAAGATAATCATATTTATTATATAGTTAAAAAAGGCGATAACTTAAGTAAAATTGGCAAAAAATATAAAATGACTTGGCAAGAAATTTATGATAAAAATAAAGAGATTATAGGTAATAACCCTAATCTCATTCGTGTAGGTCAAAAATTATTTATTCAATAATAATATCTTATATTCTTTCTTTAAATTTTAAGTCCATTTAATAAGAAGATTTGTGATTTTTAATTTTTTCACATTTTGCAAAGCATTTATTTCGTTTTTTTAGATTCTTTTTTCTCTTGTTTTCTTTCCTTTTTAAATAATTTTAAAGCTTTCTTTTCTCTTGTAGAAACTTGTTTTTTGTACTTTTCTAAATGTTCTTTAAGGGATATATTTTGATTAAATGGTAAAATAAACGAATATTTTTCTTTGGCTTTTTCTTGATATTCACGAATAGATACTTTTAACTCTTCTAATTTTACTGGAATATCATTATCTTTAGCATATTTCTTAATTTTATGATATAGCTTAGTTGAATAAATATAATCGATAACAATCACCCCAAAGAATACACCTAGTACAAAAGAGAAAGCTAAGTTATTAGAAAACCACTTTAGGCCATTTAAAATAGGTTGTGCTAAAAGAAAATAATATAAAGCAGCAATTCCTGTCCAAATAGCCGAAAATAATGGACAAATTATTCCTTTGTAGTTTCCCCATTCATTGGAATAATCCCAAAGTTTTGGTCCTTTGCCATCGACAAATGATAAACCGCCGATAAATTCAATAAGAGTCATTGTAGCCCCCATAAGTAAAATCACTACAATTGGATGAACATTCAAATTATGAAATATCAAATAAATAGCTGTTAGGGCTGCAAGACCAAAGCCATAAATTGGTAGATATGGCCCAACTAAGAAACCTGGATTAACCCAATTTCCCGAAACGGCACGTCGAAAAAACAATTCCATAATCCATCCACAAGTGCAGCCAATATAAAATATAAACATAAACGTTAAAAATAAATTCATATAAAAACTTCTCCTTTAACTTTATAACGAGTAGAAAAAATCTACTTGTTTTTCTTAACTAAATTTTAGCATAGATACTTAAAAAAAGATAGAATTTTATATTACGAAATGTTATGTTATTTAGAGTTATAAATATTAGCAAATAATTTGGTTATTAGATATATAATTAAAAAGATTAGCGTACCTTTCATTATTTGCATATAATCTTATAGGTGATTTTATTATGTTAATTAATTATACAACAAAAGAATTGGATTTATTAGCACGAATTATGCGAGCCGAGGCCTTAGCTGAAGGAAATCTTGGAATGTTAATGGTAGGAAATGTTGTTGTTAATAGAGCAATTGCTAACTGCTTAACTTTTAAAAATATTAGAACTATAACTGATGCTATTTATCAAAAAAATCAATTTAGTGGAACAAAATCTAGTTTATTTCAAGGAAGTGCTACTACTAAGGAAAAAGATCTAGCTAAAAGAGTGTTAAGAGGAGAATACTTTTATCCTGCAACCCATGCTTTATGGTTTTATGCACCAAAGACTGGTGATTCATGTAAAAATTCATGGTATGATCAAAGTTTAGCTGGTAGATATAAGAATCATTGTTTTTATAATCCGGATTCAGGAGTATGTGTAGAATTATATTAATTATTATTTAAGAAAAAGGAAACGTCTAAATAAGTTCTATTTAAACGTTTTTTATTATTTTATTTATTTGGGATTATTAATTCTTGACCGATAGATAAGTTAGAAGTCTTGAGGTTATTACGATTTATAATTTCGCTTACAGTAGTATTATATTTTCTAGCAATAGAATAAAGAGTATCGCCTGACTTAACAGTATAAGTTGGCTCTGTAACATTTTGAGTAGAAGTTGGAATTTTTAAGATTTGACCGATAGAAAGATTATTAGAAGTTAATTTGTTTAATGTTGTTAGGGCATTTACAGTGGTGTTATATTTTTTGGCAATAGCATATAAACTGTCACCTTTTTTTACTGTATAAGTTGTAACATTAGTATTTTCTTTTGGAGTCTTTTTAATAAGTAATGATTGACCAATAGATAAGTTATTTGATGTCAAGTTATTTAATTCTTTAAGTTCTTGTACAGTTAAATTATTTTTAGTGGCAATTGAATATAATGTATCGCCTTTTTTTACTGTGTAATATTCGTTAGGTTGATCAACCTTTGATGCACTTATCTTAAGCTTTTGACCTATTTGTAATAGATTTGAAGTAAGGTTATTTAATGACTTTAACTCCGCAACAGTTGTATTAAATTTATTAGCAATGCTCCATAGGGAGTCTCC
>CAKOKF010000034.1 GCA_934090775.1 uncultured Bacilli bacterium | reverse complement strand
AATTATTATGATTTACTAGAAATTGTATTTTTAAAGTATATAAATTATTTCCCGGGAAATAATTTTGTGGATAAAAAATCAATAAAGTTATCTGAAAGTAAAAAGGACTCCGCTATAATTAAAACTGCTGAAGAAAAGCCTATAATGTCAGCACCATTAGTAGAACAATCAATTATTTCCCAAGAAAATCAAGTTCAAGAAAAAAATAAAAATATCGAATTTGATATTGATATTAGAATAAATAATACTTTTGTTAATGCCAAAAAAGAATTTTTAAATAATTTAAAAAGTAAGTGGAATGATTTTGTTATCTATGAAAGTAATGCTAATAAAGCAATGTTATCTTATTTAGCTGATACTAATATTGTGGCTGCTTCGGATAAATATGCAATAGTAACAAATAACTTAGATATTACTAATGATTTAATTAATCAAAATATTAAATATTTAGAAAAAGATTTTAATTTGTTTTTTAATGGTAGTTATTATTTAGTCGCTATATCGCCAAAAAAATGGGAACAAGAGCGAAATAAATACATAAATAATATCAAAAATGGATATAAATATGAGATAATAGATAATGATATAATTATTAAAGAAGATAAAAGCGAATTAGAAAAGATTGCTAATGAGATCTTTGGAAATAATTATAAAAAAGTAGAATAAGGAGATTTTTATTATGAATATGCAAAATTTAATGGCTCAAGCCCAAAGAATGCAAAGAGATATTATGAAAAAGAAAGAAGAAGTAGAAAAGAAGACTTTTGTTGGTTCTAGTGATTTGGTTACTGTTACTGTAAATGGTATGAAAGAATTACAAAAGGTAGAATTTTCTTCAAATGTTGCTGCTGATGATTTAGATATTTTACAAGATATGGTAGTTATCGCAACTAATAAAGCAATGGAACAAGTTGATGCTGCTATGGAAAGTGCAATGGGACAATATGGCAGTATGTTTAATGGTTTATTCTAATGATCTATCCAAAAGTATTGATGGATTTAATCGAATATTTTAAGAAGTTACCAGGTATTGGTGAAAAAAGTGCGGAGCGTATGGCTTTAGCACTTTTAGACATTAATACTGAGGATGTTAGCGCGTTTGCGGATGCAATGTGTAATGCTAAATTGAAGTTGCATCCTTGTCCAGTATGTGGTTGTTTAACCGAGTTGGAAGTATGTCCAATATGCTCGAGTGAAGCTAGAGATAATAATATAATTTGTGTTTTAGAAGACTATAAAGGTGTTTTCGCTTTTGAAAAAACAGGGAAATTTAATGGGAAATATCATGTGTTGAATGGTTTAATTTCTCCTATCGAAGATATCGGTCCTGAAGATATAAATATTTATGGATTAATTGAGCGAATTAAAAATATGCCAGAAGTCGAACTTATTATAGCTTTGAAACCATCTATTGAAGGAGAAACGACTACCCTATATTTAAAAAAGGTTTTAGAAAAATATCCTAATGTAAAAATATCACGTCTATCGTACGGTATTCCAATGGGAGTAGATATTGATTATTTAGATGAATTGACATTATTAAATGCATTAAGTGAAAGAAAGAATATTACATAAAGTTAAGTTAAGCATCATATATTGGAGTGGTGATATCTATGCATAACTTTATTAAAATATTAAAAAAATTAATTTTTTCTTTTTTATTATTATTTGGATTAAATACTATGCTAAAATATATAGGGATAATTATTCCTATTAATTATATTAATTTATTAGTAACTTACTTTTTAGGAGGATTTGGAATAATATCTTTAATAATAATTAAATTTTTTATAATATAGTAGTATGGAGTTGAAGTATGAGTAGTTTAAGAATGATACAAAATTTGATTGATAAATATGAGATTGGAAGACTATCTCATGCTTTTTTAGTTGAAACAAATAATATTGATTTATGTTTAGATGATATTAAATTATTTGTAAAATATATTAATTGTCCACATAATTATAATGAGAACTGTAATGAATGTAATTTGTGTAAGCTAATAGATTTGAATAATTTACCAAGCTTAACTATTATTGAACCGGACGGTATGAGTATTAAGAAAAATCAACTGCAAGAATTACAGGATAAATATAGTATGAAACCAGTATATTCAAAATATAATACTTATATTATTTTGAATGCTGAATTAATGAATGCTTCATCTGCTAATAGCATACTTAAATTTTTAGAAGAACCAACTGATCATATAATTGGGTTTCTAATAACTACTAATAAAGAAAAAATGTTAGATACGATAATTAGTAGATGTCAAAATGTAAAATTTATTTATGAGGATACAAATGAAAATAATGAAACTATTAAGTTAATCGCGGTAGAATATTTAGACCAAATAGGAAATGATAATTCATATTTAATAAATAAAGCATTAATTTTGAGTACATTGACAACTAGACAAGATATAAATAATTTATTTATTGAAATTTTACATCAATTAATGAAAAAAATTAGAGAAAATTATTTCCCGGGAAATAATTTTGTGGATAAAAACTTAAAAAAATATAATATGCAAATTGAAATTGTTCGAAAAGTTTTAATTATGATTAAACAAAATGTTAATTTAGAATTACTATTAGATTATTTTGTTATAGAGATGAGGAAATTAAATGAATGAAATTTATAAAATTTTAATTGAAGATAAAAAAAGTATTAGTGCCTTGTCTAATTCTGGAAAATATTTAGTTGGTGATTACGTTGTAGTTAAGACTAATAGAGGCGAACAATACGGAAAAATTGATAATGTTATTAATAACGTTAGTGATGAAATAAATGATATATATATAATAAGGAAAGCAAATAATAGAGATTATAATAATTACTTGAAGAATTTACGTCAAAGTGAAGATATGCTTAGGTTTGCTAAACGTGAAGCTAATCGTTTGAAATTAACTATGACTTTTATAAGTGCTGATTTAACTTTGGATAATAAACATTTATTATATCAGTTTGTAGCTGATGAAAGAGTTGATTTTAGAGAATTGGCTAAAGATATTGCTGGTAAGTATAGAGTACGAGTTGAATTAAGACAAATTGGGGCAAGAGATAAGGCTAAATTAATTGATGGGATTGGTCCTTGTGGGAGACGTTTATGTTGTACAAGTTTTCTAGATAAGTTAGATTCTATTAGTATGAATATGGCTAAAAATCAAGGTATTGCATTAAATCCTTCTAAAATAAATGGTGCTTGTGGCCGTTTAATGTGTTGCTTAACTTATGAAAATGATAATTATACTGAGTGTCGTAAGCAGTTACCTGGGATTGGCAAAATAGTAGAAACTGAATATGGAACGGGAAAAGTTGTTAGTGAGGATGTATTAAATTTAAAATTTACAGTTAACATTAATAATGAGTTAAAAGAAATTAAGGTAGTAAACGATGGAAATAGAATTAAATGATTTATATGACTATGGTATGAAAATATATCAGGCTAAAAACTTATTTAAGTTTTCTATAGATAGTATTCTATTAGCTGAGTTTGTAGATATAAGATGGAATAGTAGTTTAATTGTAGATTTTTGTACTGGTAATGCAGCTGTTCCTTTAATCTTATCTACTAAGTACAAAAGTCAAATAATTGGTTTTGAAATACAAAAACAAGTTTCAACACTTGCTTACAATTCTGTTTTGCTAAATAATTTAGAGAATCAAATTAAAATTATTAATGATAATTTAAGTACAGCTTTAGAGTATATTTTACCAGAAACTGTGGATGCTATTACATGTAATCCTCCATACTTTAAAATTAATGAAGGATCATATTTAAATGATGATGAAGGTAAAAGAATTGCTAGGCATGAAATTGCTACCAATTTGGAACAAATTATTATGACAGCTAAATATCTATTAAAAAATAGAGCACCTATATATTTGGTTCATCGTCCTGAAAGATTAATTGAAATAATTAATATTTTGAATAAATATAAATTTAGTATAAAAAAAATACAATTGGTTTATTCTAGTTTTGATAAGCCGGCTGTTATGGTTTTAATAAAAGCTACAAAAAATGGCGCCGATGGAGTTATAATTAATCAACCATTAAATATTGCAAATAGAAATACTTATAAAAATATTTTTAGATAGGAAGTAATGAAAATGAAATTAATTGTTGGATTAGGGAATCCTGGTAAAGAATATGAAAATACAAGACATAATATTGGTTTTATGGTATTAAATTATTTCCCGGGAAATAATTTATGGAGAGAAAAATTTAATGGAATGTATTGTCAACAAAATGTAAATGGAGAAAAGGTTATTTTTTTAAAACCCCTTACCTATATGAATTTATCTGGTGATTGCGTAATTAAATATGTTAAGTATTTTGATATTAAAATAGATGACGTTTTGATAGTTCAAGATGATTTAGATTTACCTTATATGCAGTATCGCTTAAAATATGATAGTTCCGCCGGTGGTCATAATGGTATTAAATCAATTATTAATAATTTAGGAACACAAAAAATACCAAGATTAAAAATAGGTATAGCTCATGATCGTAGTATAGATACTAAAGATTATGTGTTGGGACATTTTAATAAAGATGATTTAAGCTTGTTTGAAGAAAAAACTAAAGTATTCAATAGTATAATAAATGATTTTATTTCCCAAGATATTAATTATTGTATGGCAAATTATAATAGAAAATAGATAGGTAATTGTTATGAATTTTTTAAATAATTATTTTAAATATCAAAGTGAAAGCGAAATAGTTGGTTTAACTCCTGAGTTGAACATTTTTTGCATACTTAATTATTTTCAAAAGGCAAATAAAAGTATTTTGATTTTGACTAATACTTTATATGAAGCTAATAGGTATTTTGATTACATATCAACTTATACAAATGATTGCTTGTTATTCCCAATGGATGATTTTGTCGCTTCAATAGCTTTGGCTATATCTCCAGAGCTAAAAATTAAAAGACTAGAAACTATTAATATTTTGAAAGAGAATAACCATAAAATAGTTGTTACTAATTTAATGGGTTTTTTAAGATATCTTCCTGACCATAAATCGGCAAGTAAATTAGAATTTAAATTAGAAACTGGTATGTCAATTAATCGTGATAAAATTTTAGAAGTTTTAGATTCTTTTGGTTATAAACGAGATACGTTGGTAACATCAACGGGTGAGTATGCAGTTAGAGGTTATGTTATTGATTTGTTTTTAATCGAACAAGAACATCCCGTAAGAATTGAATTCTTTGGTAATGAAATTGAATCTATTCGTTTCTTTGATGAAAATTCGCAAATGTCTATCAAAGAAGTAAAAGAAATAACTTGTCTTCCTTATCAAGAAATTGCCACTTCGACAAAAAGTTCAATTCTTGACTATTTAGATACACCAACTGTATTTGAGATTGATAAAGAGGGTGTAGATTTAGGATATGATAAGTTATTTGAAGAAATTTTAGCATATAAAAAAGAAAATAATATTAATAAAAATTTAATGTTTAGGTTAGAAGATATTAATATAAAGAATGTTATATATCTAAATAAATTTGTTAATAATAGAAGCAGTGCTATTGTTTATCAAAGTAATACTTTAGATAACTTTAATTCTAACTTTCAATTATTACGCGAATTTGTAAATAAAAAATTGGAAGATAAAAAAACAGTAATTTTTTGTTTGTCAAGAAAAGCTGAGATTGATTTTATTAAAGAAATGTTTCATGTAACTAGGGTCGTTGATGAAGAACATTTATTTCCTGAAAAAGTTAATATTTTAAATAAGAAGATTAATAATGGTTTTGAATTTGATAAATTTGTTGTTATTGGTGAATACGATATTGAGAAAATAAACACTAGAGAAATCAAATATAAAAATAGTTATAAGATCGGTAAAAAGATAAAGGGCTTTGATCAATTACAAGTTGGAGATTATGTTGTTCATACTATTCATGGTATTGGAAAATATCAAGGTGTTATTTCTTTAACTAAAAATGGTGTAGTTAAAGATTATCTACAAATTATATATGCTGATAATGATAAAATTTATGTTCCTGTAGAAAAAATTAGTACTATCTTTAAATATTCATCAAAAGATGGGGTTGCTCCCGTTTTAAGTAAATTAAATGGTACCGCATGGGCTAAAACGAAAAAAGCTTTACAAAAGAAGATTCATGATATTTCATTGGAACTTATTAAATTATATGCTGCTCGTAGTAAAGTTACAGGACCAGTTTTTAAAGATGATCCAATGGATGTAATGTTTGATGCCGATTTTAAATATGAACCAACAATTGATCAACAAAAAGCATTTTTGGATGTAAAGAAAGACTTAGAGAATAAAGTACCAATGGATCGTTTATTGTGTGGCGATGTTGGTTTCGGTAAAACCGAAGTAGCTTTTCGAGCTATGTTTATGACCGCGATTAATGGTTTTCAAATAGCTTATTTGTGCCCAACAACTATATTAAGTAATCAACAATATGAAAATGCCTTACAAAGATTTAAAAACTTCCCTGTAGAAATTGCTTTATTAAATCGTTTTACAACTAAAAAAGAAGCTGAACGAATTATTGCTGGCTTAAAAAATGGAACAATTGATATTGTTTTTGGTACCCATCGTTTGTTGAGTGAGGATGTTGGTTATAAAAATCTAGGTTTACTAGTAGTTGATGAAGAACAAAGATTTGGAGTAACACATAAAGAAAAAATAAAAAAATATAAGAATGATGTTAACGTGTTAACTTTATCAGCAACCCCAATTCCACGAACTTTGAAGATGGCGATGTCTGGCTTAAGAGATTTATCAATAATTGATACAGCGCCAGTTAATAGATACCCGGTTCAAACTTATGTTATAAAAGAGCAAGATATGGTAGTAAAAGATGCCATATATAAAGAGTTAGGGCGTAATGGTCAAATTTTTGTATTATATAATCGAATTGATAGTATTGAACGTAAAAAAGACGAATTACAACGTTTAGTACCAGAAGCAAGAATAGTAATTGCTCATGGTCGAATGAATAAATCTCAGATGGAAGATGTAATGCAAGATTTCATTGATCATAAATATGATATTTTACTATGTACGACGATTATTGAAACGGGAATTGATATAGCAAATGCTAATACATTAATAATTTATGATGCTGACCGTTTTGGTTTAAGTCAGTTATATCAGATTAGAGGGCGTGTTGGTAGAAGTTCTAAAATTGCTTATGCTTACCTTATGTATAGTAAAGATAAAATGCTAAATGAAATTGCAGTTAAACGTTTAGAAGCTATTAAAGAATTTACCGAGTTAGGTAGCGGTTATCGAATTGCTATGCGTGATTTGTCTTTACGTGGTGCCGGTGATATTTTAGGAAGTGATCAAGCAGGATTTGTCGATGCAGTAGGTTTAGATTTATATATGAAAATGGTTGATGATGAAGTTAAACGATTAAATGGTGAAGAACCAATTGAAGATAGATCTAATAATTCTTTAATTGATGTCGATACACATATTAGCGATTCTTATGTATCAGATGAGTCATTAAAAATCGAAATACATCAAAAAATTAATGAAATTGATAGCTTTGATAAATTAATGGAAATTCAAAAAGAATTAGAAGATCGTTTTGGAAAAATTAATGACCAAATTAAAGTATATATGTATGAAGAATGGTTTGAAAAATTAGCATTATCTCTACATATTGAAAGAGTTGTTCAAAATAATAAAATTGTAGAATTAGAAATACCGGCTACACTTACTAAAAAGCTTAAGTTTGATAAATTATTTATGCAAATTTATAATATTTGTCCGAAAGTACAATTTAGATCGATGCTTAATAATGTTTATATTACTTTACCTATAGCTAATTTACCTAAGCATTTTGTTTATTATTTAGTTGATATTTTAAATTTAATAAAGGATGAAGTAAGTAAAGAAGAAAATATAGAAAAAGAAGCTTAGTTTTAGAATAAGTAGTTATTAGAATATATTAATAAAAATTTTAAAAATGTCTATATTAAATAGATTAATTTATAAGAATATATCTTTAAATTAATTATTATTTCGTGTGGACATTTTTTTACATATTAGAAACTTTTTTATATAACTTTTGTGTTTCTTTTTAATTTTTATGGTAAAATTAAATCATAATAGGAGGTAAGATATGGCTAATAGAATGGTTCTTAATGAAACTTCTTATTTTGGTTGGAATGCTAGAGAGAATTTAGTACCTGAAATCAAAAAGAGAAATTTTAAAAGAATATTAGTTGTAAGTGATGAAAATTTAGTTAATTGTGGGGTAACTGGTAAAGTAACTGAATTGCTGGATGCTGCTAAGATAAAATATAGTGTCTTTGATAAAGTTAAACCTAATCCAACAATAAGTAATTGTCATGATGGAATAAGAGCTGCTAAGAAATTTCATGCTGATAGTTTAATAGCTGTTGGTGGTGGCAGCGTTATTGATACGGCTAAATGTATTGGTATTGTTATTAATAATAGAGAATTTTATGATATAAATTCTTTAGAAGGTGTTGCTGATACTAAGAATAAGTCGTTACCTATAATTGCTTTGCCAACAACTGCTGGTACAGCTGCCGAGGTAACAATTAATTATGTAATTACTGATGAAATTGGTAAAGTTAAAAGAGTTTGTGTAGATACCAACGATATTCCAGTTTTAGCAATAATTGATACTGAATTAATGAGTAAAATGCCTAAGATGACGGCTGCTGCAACGGGTTTGGACGCTTTAACGCATGCAATGGAAGGTTATATTACGAAAGCACATTGGGAAATTCCTGATATGTTCCATTTACAAAGTATGGGAATGACTTATAAAAATTTAGTAAAATCAGTTAATAAAGAACGTGAAGCACAAGAACAAATGGCAATGAGTGAATATATTGCTGGAATGGGATTCTCTAATGTTGGGCTTGGTATTGTTCATTCCATGGCTCATCAATTAGGGGCAACTTATGATATTGCTCATGGTATTGCTTGTAGTTTGTTTTTACCATATGTTTTAGAGTGGAATGGAGAAGTTGCTTCCGATAGATATCGTAAGATGGCTGAAAGTTTTGGTTTAACAACAACTGGTAAAACTGATAAGCAATGTGTTGAACTTGTTGTTAGAGCAGTACGTGATTTAGAAAAAACTTTAAAAGTACCAATGACTTTAAAAGAATTAAATGTAAGTCTAGATAGTTTTGAGGAAATGGCTGCAAAGGCTTTAATTGATCCTTGTACAGGTGGCAATCCACGAGAAGTTACGAAGGATGATATTATCGAACTATTAAATAGAGCTTATGAAGGAAAAGGAGTTAGAAAGATCATGAAAACTAAGGTTGGTTATAGTGAAAATGTAGATGCTTATACAAGTGGTGTTGAAACTGCTAAAATGGCTAATAAAATAGAAAATCCTCAAGTTGGTTTATTATTTACAAGCTGTGTTCAAGACCAAAAAGAAATCATGAAAGGCGTTAAGAGTGTCTTAAAGGATATCGATATTGTTGGTTGTACTTCAAGTGCGGCAATATGTACGCATGATGGTTATTTAAATAAACCTACTGGATATTCTGGCATGATGTTATTAGGTGGTGACGCTAAAGTAGTAGCAGCAGGTTCACCTAAGACTAATGATGACGCTCGCACTATTGGTCGTAAATTAGCTACAAAAGCTGTTAAAGAAGCTAATTGTATTGAAAAACCAAGTTATATTTTTGTAAGTGCTTCGCCAAAAGAAGAAGAAGAATACTTAAAAGGTATTGCTGATGTAGTTGGTGATGTTCCTGTATTTGGTGGTAGTGCTGCTGATAATACAGTAGAAGGCAAATGGAGTTTATTATATAATGGTGAAGCCTTTGCGGATGGTTGTGTTATGGCTTTAATTTATGCTGATACAGAAATTAAAAATTTGTATACAGGTAATTATATAGAAACAAATGATGCTGGTTTAATAACTGAAGTTAAAGATAAGAGAACATTAGTTTCTATTAATGGCAAACCCGCTTTAGATGTGTATGCTGATTGGACTGGTAAAAAGATAGAAGATATGATGGGTAATAACTTACTTACGGAAACAATCTTTAATCCACTTGGGGTAAAAGATCAAATTGGTAATGTTACAGCTGTTAGACATCCAATGTTTGCTAACGTTGATAAGTCAATGAATATTGGTGCTAATTTAGAAGAAAATACTGCTATTATTCATTTAACAAATACTCCTGAAGGTATGTTAGATAGTAATGCTTGTGTTGTTAAGAAATTAAATGATTTAATGGATAATACTCCGGAAAGTTATTTCTTAGTACATTGTGGTGGTCGTCGTTTAGGACTTCAATTAACTAATATGGAAGATGAAATTTATCCAGCTATTAAGAAGGCTATACCTAAAAAAGAATTTTTAATGGTATTTACATTTGGTGAGTATGGTAGATGTGAACATTCTAGTAATATTGTTGGTGGCTTATCTCTATCATTTACTGGATTTGGAAAGGAATAAAAAATGGCAAAGAATTTAATTGGGGCAAATTGGTGTGATGCAAGTAATGGGGAAGTAATTGAAATTACTAACCCTGCTACTAATGCACTAATCGATACAGTACCAAAAAGTACAAAAGAAGACTGTGATAAAGCAGTTGAGGCGGCTTATGAGGCTCAAAAAGAATGGGCTAAAGTGCCTTTACATGAAAGAGCAAGTCGTTTAATGAAATTTGTTTCTTTAGTAGAAAGAGATAAAGATAGTTTAGCTAAATTATTATGTGAAGAAACGGGCAAACCAATTAGTGAAGCAATAGGCGAAATTGCTAATGTTTCAATTGGTATTCCTGCATTTTGTGAAAAAGCTAAACATGAATATGGTAAGGTAATTCCTTATGGTCAAGAGAAGGGAAATGAAGCAACTTTACAATATACAGTACAAGCTCCTTTAGGAGTAGTAGTAGCTGTAATTCCATTTAATTTTCCTAGTGATTTATTTTGTCAAAAAGTTCCCGCAGCTTTATTGATGGGAAATAGTGTTATTTTAAAACCAAGTGCTCATAATCCTTTAACTTTAACTAAGTATGTTGAATTATTAATTGAAGCTGGTATTCCTGGTGGAGTTATTAATTTAATTAATGGCGCTGGTGGCGATGCTGTTCAGAATTTAGCTGAAAATCCTAAAGTGGCTTTAGTAAGTCTTACTGGTTCAACTTTAGCTGGTGCGGAGACTATGGCTAAATGTGCTAAAAATATTACTCATGTTATGCTAGAATTAGGTGGCAATGACGCATTTATTCTTCATAAAGATGGTGATGTTGATTTAGCTATTAAGGAAACTATTTGGGGACGTTTATATAATACTGGTCAAGTTTGCTGTGCTTCTAAACGTTTCTTAGTTCATAAAGATGTTTTAGATGAATTTGTTAGTAAGTTAACTGAAACTTTCAAAGACATTAAGGTTTGTATGCCAAGTAATCCTAATGCTAAGATTGGATGTTTAATTAGTGAAGACGCTGCTAAAAAAGTAGAAGAGCAAGTTAACTCAACAGTAGCTTTAGGAGCTAAAGTTGTTTATGGTGGCCGTCGTAAAGGTGCTTTCTATGAACCAACTATTTTAACTGATGTTACTCGTGATATGCCTGTTGCTAAAGAT